>NZ_JBEKVH010000054.1:0-21917 GCF_049514155.1 Roseiarcus sp.
GCGATGAGCGACACCGCCTGGGACACGTCGGCGATTCTCTCCGACACCAGCCTGTTCGGCCGCGTGCTGCACACGCTGATCGGCTATTCCGACCAGCCTTCGGTGCTGCAGGTCGTCGTCTACGCGGCCACGCTGGCGGCGATTTTCACCCTGACCAAGGCCTTCGCGCCGCGCACGATCGCGCGCCCGCCGCAGACGCCGCTGACGCAGAACGGTTGAGGCTTGCGCGGCGGCTCTCGACGCGGCAGGGTTCCCTCGCCTCAACCCGGAGCATTTCCGATGGCCCGTCTCGTTCGCCCGCTCGCCGCCGCCCTCGCTCTCTGCTGCCTGGCGCCGGCGCCGGCGCTGCTCGCGCCCGACGCCGCTGTGGCCCAAAACCAACCCGCCGCCGCGCCCGACGAGCCGATGAAGCAGATCGCGCTCACCGAGGCGCAGATCCAGGCCTATGTCGCCGCCGCGGCCGACATCGAGCCGATGCTCGACAAGCTTCCGCAAAACGATTCGGGCCAACTCGACGCCAAGGTCCTGACCCAGCTCGACGCGGCCGCCAAGAAGCATCAGTTCGCCTCGTTCGAGGATTACCAGGACGTCGCCGCCAACATCGGTCTGGTGATGGACGGGATCGACCCGCAGACGAAGAAATACGTCGGCGCCGACGTGATGCTGAAGACGCAGATCGCCGAGGTGCAGGCCGACGCGAAGATGCCTGCCGCCGACAAGAAACAGGCGCTCAGCGAGCTCAACGAAGCGCTGAAGTCGATCGATCCGGTCAAGAACGCCGGCAACATCGACCTCGTGATCAAATACTACGACAAGCTCGCCGCCGCCGAGCCGCCACAGAAATAGCGCTTCACGCTCCTTGCGCGACCGTGCGCAGGACGGCGCGAATCTGCGCAGCGAAATCGCGCTCGCCCGGCGCGTAGGCGCCGGCGATCGCCGCCGTGCCGATGGTGAAACCCGCCGCGCCGCCGGAGACCGCGGCGCGCACGCGTTCCGGCGCGTCGATCGAGCCGGCGACGATCACCGGCTTGTCGACCGCCGCGGTCACCGCGCGGATCAGATCGGGCGGATCGACGGCGCTGCGATAGGCGAGCAGGTCGAGCCCGTCGACGCCCTCGAGCGCAGAGAGCGCGCGCGCGCTGTCGACGATCGCGTCGCGCGTTCCCGCCAGCGCGCTCGGGTGGCCGACGATTTCGCCGGGAAACGGGGCATAGCGAAGGCCGGCGGCGCGGGCGATCGGCGCGACTTCGTCGGCGCGCACGCCGCCGAGCAGCCAATCGACGCCGAAGTCGGCCGCCGCCGCCGCGGAAGCGAGCTCGCTGTCGCGGTCGAGCGACACGACTTCGAGGAACGAGCGTCCGCCGCCGGCGCGGATCGCCTGCGCCAACTCGCGCAGCGCCGAGCGGGGCAGGCCGACGTCCTTGAAGCCGAGATTGACGACCCCGAGCGCCAGCGCCGCCTCGATATAGGCGCGCGCGTCGCTGAGCGTGACGTCGTCGCGCGTCGCCATGAAGATGAAACCGATCGACAGCGCCATGCGCCGCTCCGTTCGCGGCCGGACGCCGCCGCGCGGCTGCCCACGGCGATCCAGGCCTAGTGACCCGAAAGCCGAACAGCGCTTGGTCGCGGCGATCGGCCGCGCCCGGCGCTTTGTGTCGCCCTGGACGTCGGCGGCCTCAGGCCGCCCGCCGCGCGCCGGTCGCGCGCGACGCGCTTCGCCGGCACCTTAGCACGGGCGGAAATTTTCAGAAGCCGCCCGCCGCGTCGGCGCGTAAACGGCAAGCAGGGCGAGGCTCAGCACAAACGCCGCCGCCAGCGTTGCGATCGCGCCGAACAGGCTGCCCGTCAGCGTCTGCGTCCAGCCGATGAAGGTCGGGCTCAAGGCCGAGCCGGAGGCGCCGATGGCGCTGACGAGGGCGATGCCGCCGGCGCGCGCGCCGGCGCCGAAGACGACGGTCGGCACGGTCCAGAACAGGGCGAGATAGGCGAAGATGCCGACCGCCGCCACGGCGAGCAGTAGCATGGTCGCCGCGGGGCTATGGGCGGCGAGCGGCAGGGCGGCGAGCGCCGCGCCGGCGACCAGCCCTGAGCCGACGAGATGCCAGCGGCGCTCCTGCAGGCGATCGGAGCTCCAGCCGATCGTCGCCATGCCGAGCGCTCCGGCGACGAACACGGCCGCGCCGCGCCAGCCGATTTCCTGCAGGCTGTGCGCGCCGGCGTTGCGCAGCAGCGTCGGCACCCACAGCAGGAGAATGCTCTGGGTCGAATAGAAGGCGAAATAGACGAGGGCGAGGATGTAGGTGCGGCGGTCGCGCAAGGCCTCGCCAAAGTTGCCGCTCGCGCCGCGCTCGCCCGCCTCGGCGGCGAGGTCGGCGGCGATCGCGCGCTTCTCGTCGTCCGACAGGAAGCGCGCCGCAGCCGGCCGATCCGGCAGGATCAGCCAGGCGGCAAGCCCGAGCGCGATCGCCGGCGCGCCTTCGATCAGGAACAGCCAGCGCCAGCCCGCAAGTCCGCCGAGGCCCGCCATGCCGGCCATGATTGCGCTCGACAGCGGCGCGGCGAGCACGCCCGAGAGCGGCACGGCGAGCGCGAACAGCGACGTGATGCGCGCCCGCCAGGCGTTGGGAAACCACAGCGTCAGGTAGAACAGCACGCCAGGAAAGAAGCCGGCCTCCGCCACGCCGATCATGAAGCGGACGCCATAGAAGCTCCAACGGTCGGCGGCGAACGCCATCGCCATGGTGAAGACGCCCCACAGCGTCATGATGCGCAGCATCGTGACGGCGAGCCCGACCCGCTCGAGCATCAGGTTGCTCGGCACTTCGAACAGGATGTAGCCGATATAGAGAACGCCGGCCGCCATGCCGAACACCGACTCGTCGAAATGCAGGTCGGCCATGAACTGCAGCTTGGCGTAGCCGACGTTGAGCCGGTCGACCATCGCCACGACGTAGCAGACGAACAGGAAGGGAACGAGCGCGAACGCGACGCGGCGATAGAGCGCGTCGTTCGCGCCTGCGGCGGAAGGCGAATGCGGCATCGACCCGGCCCGACGACAGAACACGCCGGCAAAGGCCGGCTTTCGCGCGCCGTCCTACATCGATTGCCGCAACGGCACCGGCAAATTCGCCGACATGGTTGACCGCACTCGGCCTCAGCTCATCAACGGCCCCCACGAGGGGTCGCTGGCGTAGCCGGGGGTCGGCACCGGGAACTCGCCGTGGCCGAATATGTCGGCCATGAAGATCTTGGGCCCCGACTCGCCGCCCGGATCGCGGAAGAACATCACGAACAGGCCGTTGGGCGCGAAGGTCGGACCTTCGTTGAGGTAGCCTTCAGTGATGACGCGCTCCTTCGAACCGTCGGGCGCCATCACGCCGATGCCGAACTGGCCGCCCGCCTGGCGGGTGAAGGCGATCAGGTCGCCGCGCGGCGACCATGCCGGGGTCGAATAGCGCCCGTCGCCGAAGGAGATGCGGCGCGCGTCGCCCCCGCCCGCGCTCATGACGTAGATTTGCTGGGTGCCGCCGCGGTCGGATTCGAACGCGATCTGCTGGCCGTCGGGCGAGTAGCTCGGCGAAGTGTCGATGCTGCTGCCGTCGGTCAGCCGAGTCGTCGCGCGGCTCTTCAGATCCATCGTGTAGAGGTTGGACGACGAACCGTCGGACAGCGACAGGATCACCCGCTGGCCGTCAGGCGAGAAATGCGGCGCGAAGGTCATGCCGGGGAAATTGCCGACCACTTGGCGCTGGCCGGACTCGAGGTCGAGCAACGTCACGCGCGGCTCGTTGTCCTTGAAGGACATGTAGGCGACCGTCTGCGCCGAGGGCGAGAAGCGCGGCGTCACCACCAGCGTGTCGCCGGTGGTGAGGTATTTGACGTTGGCCCCGTCCATATCCATCACCGCCAGGCGCTTGCGGCGCTTTTCCTTCGAGCCGGTCTCGTCGACGAAGACGACGCGCGAGTCGAAGAAGCCCTTTTCGCCGGTGACGCGGGTGAACACTGCGTCGGCGATCAGATGGCCGACGCGACGGGCGTTGGCGGCGTCGGTCGTGTACTGCTGACCGGCGATCTGGGCGCCGGTCGCCACGTCCCACAGGCGGAACTGCGCCGTAATCTTGTCGCCGGCGGGCGCCACCCGGCCGGTCAGCACGAATTGCGCGTTGACCGTCTTCCAGGCGTCGACGTTCGGTCGCGCGTCCGGGTTGGTCACCGCCTCGGGAAAGCTGGTCGGATTGATCGGGGTGAGAAAGATCGAATGGGCGAAATCATTGGTCGTCACCGCGCCAATCTTTGCGTCGTCGCCGGCGAAGGGGGTCACCGCGATGTTGACGGGGGTGAAGTTCGCGCCGGCGCGCACGTAGACGTCGCCGGCGGCGTGCGCTCGTCCCAGCGTCATGGCGAGCGGCGCGGCGGCGGCGCAGGCGAGCAGCGAACGGCGGGTGAGGACGAATGAGCGGTTCATCGGCGTCGGTCTCTCCTGGCGGGTTCGTGAAGCCCGGGCGATCGGCGCCGCAAATAGCCTGCCGATCGGACGGCGGTGGGAAAGGTCGCACGCCGCTCCGACGGCGAGGCGCACGCTGCGGCCCGCCCGCTCATCCTAGCGCGCTCTGCGGGTCGAAGTGGACAGTCTTCGTTCGCCATTGCTCGAAATAGGGCGCGTATTGCGGCGGCACGCGCAGCGGGTTGCATTTCAGCACGGCGCGCACCGCACTTTCGGCGTGGGCGCGCCAGGCGGGGTCGGTCGGCGGATTGAGCAGCTCGGGCGTCGCGGCGAGCGTTCCGTCGGGATTGAAGTCGACCCGCACCTCGGCGATGTATCGATCGCCCTGCGGCATGGTCGGCGGCGGCGTCCAGCAATTGAGGTAGGCGTCGGTCAGCCAAGCGTCGAGCGCCGCGGCGAGCGAGGGCGACATGCGATCGGCGTGCTGATCGGGCAGGCCCTGCGGCGTCGCGCCGGTCGGCGTCGGATCGGCGTTCGTCTTGGTCTGGCCGATCAGTTTGGCGATGGCGCTGCGGTCGAACGACGGCTTCGTCGGCTTCGCCAACTCCTCCTTGTCCTTCTCGAGGATCTTGGCGAACGGATCGACCTTCGGCTTCGGCGGCGGCGTCTCCTTCGGCCGGATCGGCGGCGCCGGCGCCGGCGATTCCTCGGCGGTCGGTTTGGGCGGCGGCGCGGGCGGCGGCGGCTCCGGCTTGGCCGGCGCCGGTTCGGCCGGCGGCGGCGGCGGCGGCGGAGTCTCGACGGTCTTGAGGTCGGGCGGCGGCGGGGGCGGCGTGGGCGCCGGCTGCGGGTCGGCGGCGGCCTGGCGCTGCGGCGGCTGAGGCGGCGGCTCCTTCATCGGCTTGGCGTCGCGCTCGCCCTTCATGATCTGGTTGAACTGGCTCTGGCTCACCGATTCGACCGGAATCGACTCGCCGGCGTCCTCGAACTTCGGCGCGAACGAGAAGCCGAAAACCAGGAACGCCAGCAGCGCCGCATGCATCGCGGCGGAAGCGTAGAGGCCCGCTTTCGTCGGCTGGTCGTTCACGCCAAGCCTCGCCTAAGGCTTGTTGTCGGGCTCGGTGACCAGAGCGACCTTCTTGAAGCCGGCCGCGGTCACCGCGCCCATGATCTGGGCGACGCGGCCGTAGGTCACGACCTTCGACGCGCGCAAATAGATGCGCTGGTCGGTCGAGCCGCCGGAGAGTTCCTGCAGCTTGGCGGTCAGGTCGGCGTCGGCGATCGGCTGGTCCATCAGGAACAGCTGACCCTGTTCGTTGAGGCTGACCGCGATCGGTTTCTGATCGACGTTGAGCGCGCTCGCCTTGGCCTGCGGCAGGTCGACCGAGACGCCGCTGGTCAGCAGCGGCGCGGCGACCATGAAGATGATGAGCAGCACCAGCATGACGTCGATGAACGGCGTCATGTTGATGTCGGCCATGGCGCCGTAGCGCGGCACCCCGCGCCGTCCGCGCGAACTCTTGCGCGCCCCGCCGATTGCTGCGCCCATGGGCCCGACCTCCTCTCGCTTTCGTCAGGCCGCCTTGTCGCCCGAAAGATGCGTGTCGATCTGCCGCGACAGGATCGACGAGAATTCGTCGGCGAAGCTTTCCATCCGCGCCTGCGCCCGCGCGACGTCGCCCTGAAACTTGTTGTAGGCGATCAGCGCCGGGATGGCGGCGAACAGGCCGATGGCCGTCGCCAGCAACGCCTCGGCGATGCCCGGCGCGACGACGGCGAGCGAGGTGTTCTTGGAGGCGGCGATCGAGCGGAACGAGGTCATGATGCCCCAGACCGTGCCGAACAGGCCGACGAACGGACCGGCCGAGGCGACGGTGGCGAGGAACAGCAGGTTCGATTCCAGCCGCTCGACCTCGCGGGAGATCGACACGTCGAGCACCTTGTCGAGACGCGCGTGCAGACCGGCGAACGAGGCGGCCGGGGTCTGAAACGAGCGCTTCCACTCGCGCATCGCCGAAATGAACAGGCTCGCCGCGCCGGAATTGGGCCGCTGCGACAGCGAGGCGTAGAGCTCCTCGAGCGACTGGCCGGACCAGAAGACCTGCTCGAAGCTCTCCATCGCGCGCCGGAACTTGGCGAACAGCAACGTCTTGTTGACGATGATGGTCCAGCTCCAGAACGAGGCCGCAAGCAGACCGAGCATGACGATCTTGACCACGATATGCGCCGACCAAAACATCGACAGCAGCGTCGTTTCCGGGTCGGCGGCGACGGCGGTCGCAGCGTCGGTTGCGTTCATGGCGGAGGGGACCTCGTCAAGGCGGGAGGGACGGCGTTCATCTTCGAGCCCGGCGACCGGCGGTCTGCACCGGAAATGGGCCGAAACTTGGGCTTGCGCGACAGCTCCGCCGCGCGGACGGAGGGCAGACAGGCGACGAATTTGACGATCACGGTTCTCACTTGCTCGGGGTTTTGGACCGCTCCAGGCGGCTGACCGGCGTCGGAACCGCTCGTAAATGGAGTTTAATCATTCGCAAAAGACCCCGATAGGGTTAAGTTCCGGTTAGCAGCGGCGTTCCCGTCCTTGACGCGGCTTGCATTTTTCACGGCGTGGGCCTCAGCATGGGGCTGCGGTCAGGCGTCCGGCCGCGATTCGCGTCGGGCGCGCCCCGGCAGTTCCGAAAAGCCCGCAAAGGTCCCTGCGCTATGAAGCGTCCGTCCCGTTCGTTCGTCGTGGAGGTCCGTCGGCAGCGGCGTCCGCCGGGCGAGCCGGCCCCTTCCTGGACCGAAGAGCTGCAGAAACCACAGCCAAAACCGCAGCCAAACGTCGCGGCGCGCGAAGCGGAACCGCCTCCTCGGTCGGTCGCCGAGGCCGCGACCCTGCCGGCGCGTCCGACTGGGCGCATTCTGCCGAGCCTGATCGAGGCGGCGACGCCCGCCGCGCCGCCGACAGCGGCCAGGCCGCCGAAGCCCGCCAAGACGGCAAAGCCCGCCAAGACGCGAGCGCAGCGCCGCGGCGCCCAGGCCTCCGCGCCGCAGCCGATTCGCGTCGCCGAGCCGCCGTTGGCGGTCGCTGCGCCGCCGCCGGTCGCCGACCGGGCGGCCGAGACCCCGGACCAGGATCGTTCGGCGCGTCATCGCCGCATCCTCGCCCGCTACGTCTTCGGCGACGCGTCCAAGCCCGGCGAACGCTGGAAGCGGCGCCTGCGCGACAACAAGTCGTAAGATTCGCCGCGCCTCAATCGCGACGCATCGTCACACCGCGCCCGGCGAGCGGAGGCGCTGCGACGTCGCGCTGCGCCGTGGCGAGCGCCTCGAGCGCAGAGCGCGTCTCCGCCCGCCAATCGGCGACGCGCGGCGTCGCGCCGCTGCGATCGATCGACAGCAGCGTCTGTTCGCTGGCGGCGAGCGCGACGCCGCCGCGGCTGAACATTTCGAGCCAGACGCGCAGACGTTTGTCGTCATGCTCGAGCAGCCGGACGCTGACCGCCAGCGCATCGCCCGCCACGGCTTCGGCAAAATATCTGTGCATAGCTTGCGCGGTGTAGAGCGTGCGACGGCTCGCCTTGCGCTGCGCGGCGTCGAGGCCGATGCGGTCCATCAACGCGTCGACCGCGCGACTGAACACCAGCGCATAGGCGGCGTCGCTCATATGGTCGTTGTCGTCGATCCATGCCGCGTCGACGTGCGTTTCGTAGACGAGCAGGGTTTCGCCGCGATGCATGGCGACCTCCTCTGCGGCCGCGGCCGGTCGTCGCAGCCCCTTCCCGCCATTTCACCACAGCCTCGAACGGTTCGACAAGGCGGACGGAGGCGAAGCTGACCGTCGGCTGACGCGATCTGTCAGGTTCCCGCGGGCGGAGCCTTGTTAACCCTTTTTTCCGTCGACGGCTGGTCGATGCGAAAGGGGAGAAACGAGGCGTCGGTATTTGCGTGGACCGCGACCATACGACGTCGCCGTTCGATCGACCTGTCCGCTCGCCCCCGATGAGCGGAGAGCCCTAACGGGAGGCGATCGGCGCGCCGGGCTCAGTCAGCGGCCGTGTTCTGTGTTCCCCTCTTCAAGCGTTCCCAAGAGGGGGGCGCCGCGATCGAGAATCGTCCCGGCTGCGCAGCCGCAGTCGCCTTGCCGCGACGGTTCCCGCATTTCGCGCCCGAGGGCGCCCGCAAGAACGTCCCAGGGGCTCCCTCCTCCGTCCCGCAAGCGGAGGAGGGGGCTGCGCGTCCGCGCGGCGGCGCCGGAAAGAGTCGTACAAACGCGTTCTTGTCGTCAGACGCGAGGAGCCACTAGAGTGGAGCCCATTCGCCTTGTCGGTCCGTCAACGAAAGCCCCGCGTCTTGAGATTCCGCTCTGCGGCATTCAGACCTGTCGCGCTCAGCGTGATGCTGACGTTCGCCGTCGCGCAGGCGGTCGTCTGCGCGCAGCCAGCATGGGCGCAGGATAATGGCGGCGGCGATAGCGGCGCCGGCGCCCCCCGCCCGACCCCGAGCCCGCACGATCAATGGTTCGGCGCGGCAGGGCAGCGCTGGTTGACGAATTCGGCGGCGCGCCTCACCGCACCTTTGCGCGTCTTCCTCAAGCGCACCCAGCGCGCCTCGGCTCACGCTGCCTCCGACCTGGTCAAGACCGGCCAGACGACGATCAGCGCGCCGCTGAACTGGCTCGCCGGGAAGGTCAAGACGTCGCCGGACGATCAGGACAAAGCGATGGCGGCGGTGCGCAGCGGCGAGATCGTGCCGCTGGCGAGCGTGCTCAAGACGGTGGAGAAATCCGTGCCGGGCGACGTCCTCAATGTCGACTTGTCTCATGACGTCGTCGGGTCATGGAACTACAAGATCACCGTCCTGACGCCGCAAGGCTACTATCGCGACGTCAACGTCGACGCCGGCAGCAACAACGTCACGTCGATCAGGCCTCATTGATGCGCGCGCTTGTGGTTGAAGACGAGGCTCAGATCGCCGCTGAGATTTGCGCCCATCTGACTCAGGCTGGCTATATCGTGGAGACCTGCGCCGACGGCGAGGAAGCCTGGTCGCGCGCGGGAACCGAAGACTTCGACGGGATCATCCTCGACCTCGGCCTGCCGCGGCTCGACGGCCTGTCGGTAGTGCGCCAGTTGCGCGCCGCCGGGGTGACGACGCCGATCCTGGTGCTGACGGCGCGCGGCACCTGGACCGAAAGGGTCGCCGGCATCGACGCCGGCGCCGACGACTACCTGCCCAAACCGTTCCAGCCGGAAGAACTGGTCGCGCGCCTCGGCGCGATCATTCGCCGCTCGACCGGCCACACCACCCCCACGCTCGAGGCGGGTCCGCTGCGGGTCGATACGCGGCGGATGATGACCACCGTCAACGGCGCGCCGGTCTCGCTGTCGCTGCTCGAATTCCGCGCGTTGCGCTATCTTATCCACAACAAAGGTCGGCCGGTGTCGCAATTCGAACTCGGCGAGCACGTCTACGGCGCCGACCAGGAGCCGGGCTCCAACGCGCTCGAAGTGCTGATCGCCCGGCTGCGGAAGAAGATTGGCGGCGAGCTCATCGAGACCCAGCGAGGTTATGGCTACCTCATCCGCGGCTGAACCCAGATCCGAGCCGGCCGAGCCGCGGCCGACGTCGATTCGCCTGCGCCTGCTGGCGCTCGCCGCCCTGTCGATCGCCGCGACGCTGACGGTCGCCGGCCTGTCGTTCGGCTATATTTTCGAGGATCACATCGAGCGGCTGATGGAGCAGGAGCTCGAGGTGCGTTGGCGCGAACTCGCCGGCGCGGTCGCGCTGGGCGAAGACCGCAAGCCGATCTTGACCCACGACCTCACCGATCCGCGCTATCAATTGCCGGCCAGCGGCGCCTATTGGCGCGTCGCCGAAGGCGACACGGTGTGGATGCGCTCGCGCTCGCTGTGGGACCAGGATCTCGAACCGGAGGCGACGGTTCATCTCTCGCCGACCGGGCAGGCGATCGAACGTCGCGGACCCAACGACTCCACCGTCTACATGATGGAGCGCGAAGTGCGGTTCGACGGCGACGGCGCCCCGCGCGTCTTCCGCCTCGCCGTGGCGCTCGACACCGCGCCGATCGGCGCGCTGCGGCGCTCCTTCGTCACCGACGTCGCCATCGCGCTCGGCCTGATCGGTCTGGTGCTGTTCGCCGGCGCCTGGCTGCAGGCGAGCGTCGGCCTGTCGCCGCTGCGTCGCCTTCGCGACGACCTCGCGCGCGTCCATCGCGGCGCCAAGCCGCGCCTGGCCGGCCGCTTCCCGTCCGAAGTCGCGCCGCTGGCGAGCGACCTCAATCGCCTGCTCGACCGCCAAGAACAGCTCGTGCACAAGGCGCGCGACCGCGCCGGCGATCTCGCCCACGGCTTCAAGACGCCGCTGACCATCCTGCAGGGCGAAGCGAGGCGGCTCGAAGCCGCCGGCAGCTTCGAATCGGCGGCGCTGGTCAAGCAGCAGGTCGAGATGATGCGTCGCCATGTCGACCGCGAGCTGGCGCGCGCGCGCACCATCGGCGCGACCGCGGCGGCCGGCACGCTCACCGACGCGCGTCGCTCGGTCGAGCGACTGATCGACCTCGTCGGCCGCATGCCGCACGGCGAGGCGATCGCCTGGAACAATCGCGTCGACGCGGCGCTGAGGCCGCGCATGGATGCGGACGATTTCGGCGAGGTGATGGGCAATCTGCTCGACAACGCGCGCAAATGGGCGCGATCGCAGGTGCAGATCCTCAGCGAATGGCGCGCCGGCGCCGCCCAGTTCATCGTCGACGACGACGGGCCGGGCGCGCCGGAAGCGGTGCGCGCCGCCGCGCCGCGCCGCGGCGAGCCGACCAACGGCGACGACGACGAGAGCACCGGCCTCGGGCTGGCGATCGTCGCCGACGTGCTCGCCCAATACGGCTCGACGCTGACGATCGAGGCTTCGCCGCTCGGCGGCTGCCGAGCGCGCTTCGCCGCGCCGACCTGAATCGCCCCGCTTAGCGAAGAAACGCCTCGCTCCCGCCGCGATCCTCAGCGTAGAAGACCCGCCGCGACCGGCGGCCCTCGCCGGCCCGGAGGATCGAGGAGCGAATGGCGGACGACCAAGAGGCGGACCGCTTTTCCGCGCGAGCGCGCCGCTACGCCAATCTCGGCGTCAGCGCCGGCGCCTTTGCCGCGCGCGCCGGCGCGCGGCGGCTGGTCGGCGGCGAGAGCGCCGACACCGCGCGCGACCTCGCCCAGGCGCTCGGCGCGCTCAAAGGGCCGCTGATG
The DNA here is from genome assembly GCF_049514155.1 of Roseiarcus sp. Taxonomy (GTDB): domain Bacteria; phylum Pseudomonadota; class Alphaproteobacteria; order Rhizobiales; family Beijerinckiaceae; genus Roseiarcus. Next base: position 11,686 of record NZ_JBEKVH010000054.1, read on the forward strand.
AAGGTCGCGCAGATGATGGCGACCATCCCCGAGGCCCTGCCCGCCGACTACGCCGAGCAGCTCATCAGTCTGCAATCGCAGGCGCCGCCGATGGGCGCAGCCTTCGTGCGCCGACGCATGCAGGCCGAGCTCGGCCCAGATTGGCGCGCCCGCTTCGCCGAATTCGACCTCGCGCCGGCCGCCGCCGCTTCGCTCGGTCAGGTCCATCGCGCCAAGGGCCTCGAGGGCGAAGACCTCGCCTGCAAGCTGCAATATCCGGACATGGCCTCGACGGTCGAAGTCGACATCGGCCAGCTCGAATTCCTGTTGAAGTTCCACCGCCGCATGGGGCCGGCGATCGACGCCAGCGAGATCGCGATCGAAATCGCCGCGCGCCTGCGCGAAGAGCTCGACTATGAGCGCGAGGCCAAGCTGACGCGGCTCTATGGCGCGATGCTCGCCGACCGACCGCGCGTGCGAACGCCGGCCGTGTTCGAGGCGCTTTCGACGCGCCGGCTGCTGACCCAGGAATGGCTCGAGGGCGAGCCGGTCACGCGCTTCGATCGCGCCGAGGCCGCGACCCGCAACGCGATCGCGCTCGGCCTGTTCGAGGCGTGGTGGCGGCCGTTCTCCCGCTTCGGAATCATCCACGGCGACCCCCATCTCGGCAATTATTCGGTGGTCATGCGCGGCGCCGAAGACGCGCGCGAAGTCGAAGCGATCAACCTCTACGACTACGGCTGCGTGCGCATTTTTCCCCCGACCTTCGTCGGCGGCGTCGTCGACCTCTACCGCGGCCTGGCCGACGGCGACGAAAGCCGCGTCGTCCACGCCTACGAAAGCTGGGGCTTCGTCAACCTTTCGCGCGCGACCGTCGACGCGCTCAATATCTGGGCGCGCTTCATCTACGGGCCGCTGACCGACGACCGCGTCCGCACCATCGCCGACGGCGTCAAACCAGGGGAATACGGCCGGCGCGAGATCGCTGCCGTGATGCAGGCCCTGAAAGCCCAAGGCGGCGCGCTGAAGGTGCCGCGCGAATTCGTCTTCATGGATCGCGCCGCGATCGGGCTCGGCGGCGCATTCCTCAGGCTCGGCGCGGAACTGAACTTCCATCGCCTGTTCGAGGATACGATCGAAGGATTCGAAGCGACGGCGCTGGCGACGCGGCAGGCGGAGGCGCTCGAGCGCGTCGCGCTCGCCTGAAATGCGAAAAGGCCCCGCTCGGGCGAGCGGGGCCTCTTCCTCGGGCCGCCTCGGGGGAGGACGGCGGCCCAAGCCGAATAGGCTGAGCGTCGCCGTGGGAGGGGCGGCGGCGCTCGCCGGCTCAGTAGCAGACGTTGACCGGGCGCGTGCCGACGTAGCGGCCCCAGGCGTCGTACATCGCCCGCGGCTGCCAGCAGTTGTCGCCGCTGGGGCCGGGGCCGTAGTAGGGGCCGGGCCCGTAATACGGCCCCTGATTGGCGATCGCCGCGCCGGCGATCACGCCGCCGAGAATGCCGAGGCCGACCGCCGGGCCCCACCAACCGCCGCGCCAATGGCCGCCGTAATAGCCGGGATGATGCCAGACGCCGGGCGGCGGCCCAGCCTCGGCGGGCGCGGTCGTCGAAACCGCGACGCCGGCCCCGAGGGCGAGCGCCGCGACCGCGGCGATCGCGGTTTTCTTCAAGCTTGCGTTCATATCTTCCTCCAGCTCTCTTCCCTCGCGCCGATCGGTTCGGCGCGGATGTCTGCTGCGCCAGATCGCTGCGGTGTCCCCGACGCTCGAGAAGAATGGTCGGTCGAGAACCCGGCGAGCATGAGCCAGAAAAACGGCGGCTCGGCGCCCTTCGCGACGCAGGAGTAAAAATATCGCGAGCGCAGCGTGGTTTTCTGAACGTCCGTTCAGACAAGGCCTTACGTCCCCGCACGCGCGGGCCCGCGCTTCAATTCATCGTCGGAATGACGAAGCTCGCGCCGTCCTTGACGCCCGAGGGCCAGCGCGACGTCACCGTCTTGGTCTTGGTGTAGAAACGGAACGCGTCGGGGCCGTGTTGGTTGAGGTCGCCGAAGCCGGAGCGCTTCCAGCCGCCGAATGTGTGGTAGGCGACCGGCACCGGAATCGGCACGTTGACGCCGACCATGCCGACCTGGACCTTGGCGGCGAAGTCGCGCGCGGCGTCGCCGTCGCGGGTGAAAATCGCGACGCCGTTGCCGTATTCGTGGTCGTTGCACAGGCCGAGCGCCTCGTCGTAGCCGCTGGCGCGGACGACCGACAGCACCGGACCGAAGATCTCTTCCTTGTAGATGCGCATGTCCTTGGTCACCTGATCGAACAGGCTGCCGCCGATGTAGAAACCGTTCTCGTAGCCCTGCATCGTGAAGCCACGGCCGTCGACCAGCAGCTTGGCGCCTTCCTTCACCCCGAGGTCGATGTAGCCCTTCACCTTTTCCAGATGGGCGCGCGTCACCACCGGGCCGAAATCGGCGCTGGAATCGGTCGACGGCCCGACCCTCAGCCCCTCAACGCGCGGGATCAGCCGCTTGACCAGTTCGTCGGCGGTCCTCTCGCCGACCGGCACCGCCACCGAGACCGCCATGCAGCGCTCGCCCGCCGCGCCGTAGCCGGCGCCGATCAGGGCGTCGACCGCCTGATCCAAGTCGGCGTCGGGCATCACCACCATGTGGTTCTTGGCGCCGCCGAAGCATTGCACGCGCTTGCCCGTCGCCGTGCCGCGCGCATAGATGTACTCGGCGATCGGCGTCGAGCCGACGAAGCCGATCGCCTTGATGTCGGGATCGTCGAGGATGGCGTCGACCGCCTCCTTGTCGCCGTTGACGACGTTGAGGATGCCGGGCGGGCCGCCCGCTTCGACGAACAGTTCGGCCAGCCGCATCGGCACGCCGGGATCGCGCTCGGACGGCTTGAGGATGAAGGCGTTGCCGCAGGCGATCGCCGGCGCGAGCTTCCACAGCGGGATCATCGCCGGGAAATTGAACGGCGTGATGCCGGCGACGACGCCGAGCGGCTGGCGCATCGAGTAGACGTCGATGCCGGGGCCGGCGCCGTCGGTGAACTCGCCCTTCAACAGATGCGGCGCGCCGAACGACATTTCGAGCACCTCGACGCCGCGCTGGATGTCGCCCTTGGCGTCGATCAGCGTCTTGCCGTGTTCGCGGGCGAGGATGTCGGCGAGCTCGTCCATGTGCCTGCCGATCAGCGCGTTGAACTTCATCAGCACGCGCGCTCGGCGCTGCGGGTTCGTCGCCGCCCAGGCCGGCTGCGCCGCCTTGGCGTCCTCGACCGCCGCCCGCATCTCCGCCTTTGAGGCGAGCGCCACCCGGCCGCGCACCGTCCCGTCCATCGGCTGGAACACTTCGCTGGTCCGGCCGGATGTGCCGGCGACATGCTTGCCGCCGATGAAATGCCCGTAGTCGATCATGGCTCGCTCTCCCTGACGCCTGTCGTTTCCCGATTTATGCGCAATGATTTCCTGCACAGCAATCGCCGCTTTCGCGCAACGACTGTGCAGAATTGTGCTAAGGTCCGGCGATGGACTGGGACAATGTCCGCGTCTTCCTGGCGGTGGCGCGCGCCGGGCAATTCGTCGCCGCGGCGCGGCGGCTCAGGCTCGACCACGCGACGGTGAGCCGCCGCGTCGCCGCGCTCGAAGCGGCGCTCGGGGCGCGGCTGTTCGAGCGACTGACCACCGGCGCGCGGCTGACGACTTCTGGAGAGCGCTTTATCGCCGCAGCCGAAGAGATGGAGAGCGCCTTCCTGCAAGCCCAGGCGGAGGTCTCCGGCGTCGACGTCGAACTCAGCGGCGACGTGCGCATCGGCGCGCCGGACGGCTTCGCCACCTATTACCTCGCCGAGGCTCTGCGCGATTTCGTCGCGCGCAATCCCGGTCTGCGCCTGCAGCTCGCGCCGGCGCCGCAGCTCACCCCGCTGGCGCGGCGCGAGGTCGACGTCGTCGTCGGCCTCGACAAGCCGGAGGAAGGCCGCTTCGTCGCCCGCAAGCTGACCGACTACAGCCTCGGAATCTACGCCAGCGCCGCCTATCTCGCCGAGCGCGGCGCGCCGCGCGCGGTCGACGACCTCGCCGACCATCGCCTGATCGGCTACATTGAGGAATACGCGTTCTCCGGCGCGCTCGACTACGTGCGCGAGCTCTATGGCGGCGCGCCGACCATTTTCGAATGCGCGAGCGCGGCGACCCAGTTCGAGGCTCTGCGCGCGGGGCTCGGCCTCTGCGTCGTCCACGATTACATCGCCCGCCGCTTCCCCGATCTGAAGCCGGTGCTGCCCGGACGGCGCGCGAAGCGAGCCTATTGGCTCGTCACCCACCAGGACACCAGCGGCCTCGGCCGCATCCGCGCCGTCTGCGAGCACCTGATCGCCTGCGTGACGCGGGATAAGGCGATGTTCGTGTAATCCTTCCTTCCTCTGTTCGGAGGAAGGTTACGCCCAGGTCCCGATGTCGACCGGCAGGCGGCGATTGCCCCAGGCGCCGGGCGCGGGCGCGAAGCGGCCGGCGAGCTTGGTTCCGCAGCGCCGGCACGCGCCCTGGCCATCGAGCCCATAGGCTGCGATCGCGTAACCTTCGCGGCGGATCAGCGGCGCGCCGCAACCGGCGCAATAGGTCGTTTCGCCGTCGCGGTCGCGGACGTTGCCGACATAGACATGCTTGAGCCCGTTGGCCCTGCCCTGGTCGCGCGCGCGCATCAGCGTCGCCTTGGGCGTCGGCGGATGGTCGAGCAGCCGGTAATCGGGATGGAAGGCGGAAAAATGCAGCGGCGTCTCGGCGCCGAGTTCGTCCGCCACCCAGCGCGTCAGCGCGTCGATCTCCTCGGGCGAATCATTCTCGCCGGGGATCAGCAGCGTGGTGATCTCCAGCCAGACCTCGGTCTCGCGGCGGAGATATTTCAGCGTATCGAGCACCGGCTCGAGCCGCGCGGCGGCGAGGCGATGATAGAAGTCGTCGGAGAACGCCTTGAGGTCGACGTTGGCGGCGTCGACGCCGGCGAAGAATTCGGCGCGCGGCCGCGGATGCATGTAGCCGGCCGTCACCGCGACCGTCTTGACGCCCACCGCATGGCAGGCGGCGGCGGCGTCGATCGCGTATTCGTAGAAGATGACGGGGTCGTTGTAGGTGAAGGCGACCGAGGCGCAGCCGAGTTCGGCGGCGGCGCGCGCGATCGCTTCCGGCGAAGCGCGCTCGGCGCTGGTCTCGACCTCGCGGCTCTTGGAGATCTCGTGGTTCTGGCAGAAGGCGCAGGCGAGGTTGCAGCCCGCCGTGCCGAAGGAGAGAACCGACGTGCCGGGCAGGAAGTGGAACAGCGGCTTCTTCTCGATCGGGTCGACACAGAAGCCCGACGACAGGCCATCGGTCGTCAGGACCATATGGCCGTCGACGTTTTGCCGCACGTAGCACAGGCCGCGCTGGCCGGGGCCGATCTTGCAGGCCCGGGGGCAGACCTCGCACAGGATGCGCCCATCGGCGAGCGGGCGCGTATAATGATCGACGACTCGCATGGCAGGGTCCATTCCTCGCCAGTCGAGATTATATATGGGGACGGGCCCGGCGCCTTGGGAAGGCGCGGCGGCCCGCCGCGGAGGCAAAATGACCGCCTCGACCCGCGCGCGCGCCGCGCATCCCGCCCAGGTGGCGGGGATGTTCTATCCCGCCGATCCCGCCGCCTTGAGCGCCGCGCTCGACGCCGCCTTCGCCGCCGCCCCGCCCGGCCCGTTCCGGGCCAAGATGGTCGTCGTCCCCCACGCCGGGATCGCGTTTTCCGGCCTCGTCGCCGCCAAGGCGCTACGCGCCCTCGACGCGCCGAAGCGGCTGAAGCGAATCGTCATCCTCGGCCCCAATCACCGCGTTCCGCTCGACGGAATCGCGCTCCATCCGGCCGAAGCCTGGGCGACCCCGCTCGGAATCGCGCCGGTCGCCGAGGACGCGGCGCGGGCCATCCTGTCGCTCGACGGGGTCGAAGTCGACGCGCGGCCGTTCGCCGGCGAGCACAGTCTCGAAATGCCGCTGATCTTCGTCCAGCGCCTGCTGCCTTGGGTCGAAATCGTCCCGGTGCTGGTCGGCGCCGCCGAGCCGGCTTTGGTCGAGGAGGCGGTCGAGCGCCTGTGGGGCGGACCGGAAACGGCGATCTGCCTCTCGTCCGACCTGTCGCATTTCCTTTCCGCCCCGGCGGCGCGCGGGCGCGACGACGCGACCCGGGCCAAGATCGAGCGCGGCGCGTGGAGCGAACTCCAGCCCGGCGACGCCTGCGGCTACGCTGCGCTGCGCGGCGCGATCCGCGTCGCCGAGGCGCGCGGCATGCGCGCGACCGGCATCGCCTTTGCGACTTCCGACCAAGCGGGTGCCCCAAGCGAGCGCGTCGTCGGCTACGGCGCCTTCGCCTTCGAGGAAGCGGACGCGGCGCGGCTCGCCGATTCCGACCGCGCGCGCCTCTTCGCCGTCGCCGCCGCAAGCCTCGACTTCGCCGCCGCGCATGACGGCGAAGCGCCCGAAATCGCGCTCGGCGCCGACGTTTCCCCCGCCCTCTCCGCCCAGCGCGCGAGTTTCGTCACGCTCGAGCGCGAGGGACGTTTACGCGGTTGCATCGGCTCGCCGGCGCCGCGCATGAACCTCGCCCGCGACGTCGCGGCCAACGCGGTCGCCGCCGGCTTCGGCGATCCGCGTTTCGCCGCGTTGAAGGCGCGCGAGCTCGCCGAACTGACGATCTCGATCTCGGTGTTGTCGCCGGCGACGCCGCTCGCCTTGGCCGACGAAGACGAATTGATCGCCAGGCTGCACCCCGGCCGCGACGGGCTGATCCTGCGCGAGCGCGGCGCCAGCGCGTTGTTCCTGCCGAGCGTGTGGAGCGAGCTGCCCGACCGGCGCGAATTCGTGCGTCAGCTGAAGCGCAAGATGGGCCGCGCGGCCGACCACTGGTCGGCGTCGATGCGCGCCTGGCGCTTCACTGCGGAGAGCTTCGAGGCGCCCTTCGCCAAAGCGAAGGCGGGCGATCTCGATGGGATCGCGCTGCGGCAGGAGTAAAGCCCTTGTAGGCGCGGCCGCTGGCCGCGCCCGTCAAACGACGGCGCTTCGCGCCGGACGCGGTCGATGCCCGCGTCTACAAGAGGTCGCGATCGCCCCTCGCATCACCGCGACAGCCTGAGGCTCGCCCAACCTTCGAGGTCGATGCGTTCGCGCAGGAAGAATCCTTGCGCGCGCCAAGCGGCGAGCACGCCGGGGACGTCCGCATAGAGCAGTCCGGAGACGATCGCGTCGCCGTCGCGCGCCGTGACCGCCGCCAGCGACGGCGCGAGCCGGCGCAGCGGCTTGGCGAGGATGTTGGCGAACACGACGTCGTAGCGCGCGCCCTCGCGCATGCGCAGGTTCTCGACGCCGCGCGACAGCAGCGGCTTGCAGTGCGCGGCGACGCCGTTGAGGCGCGCGTTGGCGTTGGCGACTTCGACTGCGACCGGATCGAGATCGCCGAGCCAGACCTTGCGCCTGAGGACTTTCGCCGCGGCGATGGCGAGCACGCCGGCGCCGCAGCCGACGTCGAGCACTTTGCGCGGCCGCCGGCGCTTCAGCAGGCGGTCGAAATGCAGCAAGCAGCCGCGGGTCGTGCCGTGATGGCCGGTGCCGAAGGCGAGGCCGGCCTCGATCTCGATCCCGACGTCGTTGGCCTTGAGCGCAGCGCGGTCGTGCGCGCCATGGACGAGGAAGCGCCCTGCCCTCACCGGCGCGAGGCCAGCGAGCGAATTGGCGACCCAGTCGCGCTTCTCGGTCAGGCCGAATTCGACCCGCCGCGCCGTGTCTTCGTCCGCCGCTGCAGCGACGAGTTCGCGCAACGATTCCTCATCCGGCGCGAAGCCGAAATAGGCTTCGACCAGCCACGCCTTGCCGCCGCCCGGCCATGGCTCTTCCGTCTCGAACGCCGTCGCCGCCGCTTCCGCCGGTTCGAAGCTTTCGACGATCAGATCGGCGACGGCGCGCGCCCGCTTCTCGTCGGCGACGAGCCGCAGAAGATGCGCGGCGTTGTTGGGAGGCAGGCCTTCGAGCATTGCGGTCCTTCGCGCGTCCTTCCCCCGCAAGGGGGTAAGGGAAACGGCCCCCTACCACGCCGCCCTACCGCCCGCCACCTTCGTGGAAGAAGTCGTAGATGCGCTTGGCGGTGGCGGCGTTGAGGCCGGGGGTCTTTTCGAGGTCGGAAAGCCCAGCGTTGGCGACGTCCTTGGCCGAGCCGAAGGCGTGCAGCAGCGCGCGCTTGCGCGCCGGGCCGATGCCGGGGATCTCGTCGAGCGAACTCTTGACGAAATCCTTCTTGCGCCGGGCGCGGTGCGCGCCGATGGCGAAGCGGTGCGCCTCGTCGCGCAGCCGCTGGACGAAGAACAGCGCCGGATCGCGCGGCGCGAGCTTGAACGGCTCGCGGCCATGGATGAAGAAGGTCTCGCGGCCGGCGTTGCGGTCGGGCCCCTTGGCGATCGAAGCGAGCGCGACGCCCTCGACGCCGAGCTCGGCGAACACCTGCCGCGCCGCCTCGAGCTGGCCGCGCCCGCCGTCGACGACGACGAGGTCGGGCCGATCGGGAAAGGCGTCGCGCCGATCCTCCTCATCCTGAGCCGCCGGTGAGACTGCCGCGCCGCGATCCTCCTCATCCTGAGCCGCCGGCGCAGCCGGCGAGTCGAAGGACGAGGAGGCGCGCTTCGGCGCCGGATTGGCCGCTTCCTCCCCTTCCCTCGTCCTTCGAGACGCGCCCTCCGGGCGCTCCTCAGGATGAGGGAAGGTTGTGGCGCGGGCCTCTGCGCGCGCGGGCGGGGACGCCCGCGCCACGCGTTGCGCCTGTTCTCTAACGAGCCGCGCGAAGCGGCGCGTCAGCACCTCGCGCATCATCGCGTAGTCGTCGCCCGGCGTCAGGCTCGCGCTCTTGATGTTGAAGGTGCGGTACTGGTTTTTGACGAAACCCTCCGGCCCGGCGACGATCATCGCGCCGATCGCGTTGGTCCCCATGATGTGCGAATTGTCGTAGACCTCGATCCGCCGCGGCGCCGCTGCGAGGCCGAAGGCGGCGGCGAGCGCTTCGAGCAGCTTCGCCTGGCTCGCCGCTTCGGCGAGCTTGCGCGACAGCGCCTCGCGCGCGTTGCGCAGCGCGTTGTCGACGAGCTCCTTCTTTTCGCCGCGGCGCGGCGCGCCGATAGCGATGCGATGGCCGGCGCGCGCGCTGAGGATCTGGCGTAGCGAGTCGCGCGAGGCGACCTCGTGGCTGAGCAGCACCAGCCGCGGCGCCGGCCGTTCGAGGTAGAACTGGGCGAGGAAGGAATCGAGCACCTCGGCGGCTTCGAGCGTGCGGTCGGCGCGCGGAAAATAGGCGCGGTTGCCCCAGTTCTGATAGGTGCGGAAGAAGAACGCCTCGATGCAGAACTGGCCCGCCTCCTCGGCGATGGCGAAGACGTCGGCTTCCGGCACCGAACGCGGGTTGACGCTCTGCTCGCCCTGGATCGCCGACAGCGACGAGATGCGGTCGCGCAAGCGGGCCGCCTTTTCGAAGTCGAGCGTCTCGGCCGAAGCGGTCATGTCGCGGGCGAGCTTCTGGCGGATGGCGCGGCTGCGGCCGGAGAGGAAGTCGCGCGCCTGCGCCACCAGCTCGGCATAGTCGGCCGGCGCGATCTCACCGGTGCACGGCGCCGAGCAGCGCTTGATCTGGAACAGCAGGCACGGCCGGGTGCGGTTGTCGTAATAGCTGTCGGAGCAGGTGCGCAGCAGGAACGCGCGCTGCATGGCGTTGAGCGTGCGCCCGACCGCGCCGGCGCTGGCGAACGGGCCGAAATAATCGCCGCGAATCGAGCGCGCGCCGCGATGCTTCATCAGCCGCGGCGCTTCGTGACCGGCGGCGATCAGGATATAGGGGAAGCTCTTGTCGTCGCGCAGCAGCACGTTGTAGCGCGGCTTGAGTTGCTTGATGTAGTTGGCTTCGAGCAGCAGCGCCTCGGCCTCGGTCTCGGTGGTGACGAACACCATCGACACGGTCTGGGCGACCATGCGGGCGATGCGGATCGATTGGCGCTCCGGCGTCGTGTAGGCCTGCACCCGCTTCTTGATCGAGCGCGCCTTGCCGACATAGAGCACCTCGCCGTCGGCGCCGATCATGCGGTAGACGCCGGGGCCGAGCGGCGCGTGCCTCCAGAACGACTTGACCACCGCCGCGCCGCGCGCCAGCGACCCCGGCTCGGCCGGCGCCTCTTCGAGCGCGAGTTCGAGCGGCGGCGA
>NZ_JBEKVH010000055.1:0-35678 GCF_049514155.1 Roseiarcus sp.
TGCAGGCGTTCGGCAACATCTACACCCGCATCACCAACCCGACGACCGCGGCGCTGGAAGAGCGCGTCGCCGCGCTCGAGGGGGCGCCGGCCGCGCTCGCCGTCGCCTCGGGCCACGCGGCGCAGGCGATCGTCTTCCACACGCTGATGCAACCGGGCGACGAATTCGTCGCCTCGACCAAGCTCTACGGCGGCTCGATCAACCAGTTCAATCACGCCTTCAAGAATTTCGGCTGGCAAGTGCGCTGGGCCGATCCCGACAACCTCGACGCTCTGCGCGCGGCCGTCAACGACAAGACCAAGGCGATCTTCATCGAGTCGATCGCCAATCCCGGCGGCGTCGTCACCGACATCGGCGCGATCGCGATGATCGCCAGACAGGCGAACATCCCGCTGATCGTCGACAACACGCTGGCGACGCCCTACCTCGTCCGCCCGATCGAGCACGGCGCCGACATCGTCGTCCACAGCGCGACAAAATTCCTGTGCGGCCACGGCAACTCGATGGGCGGAATCATCGTCGACGGCGGCTCGTTCGAATGGCTCGGCGACGCGCGCTATCCGATGCTGTCGGCGCCGCGGCCCGAATACAACGGCATGATCTTCGCCGAGACCTTCGGCAATTTCGGCTTCGCCGTCGCCTGCCGCGCGCTGGGCCTGCGCGACCTCGGGCCCGCCATCTCGCCGTTCAACGCCTTCCTCATCCTCACCGGGATCGAAACGCTGTCGCTGAGGATGCGCCGCCATTGCGACAACGCGCTGGCGGTCGCCGAGCATCTCGCCGCCCATCCCGCCGTCGGCTGGGTCTCCTACGCCGGCCTGCCGGGCAACCGCTATCATGAACTGGCGAAACGCTATTGCCCGAAGGGCGCGGGCGGCGTCTTCACCTTCGGCGTCAGGGGCGGCTACGAGGCGGGGGTCAAGCTGGTCGGCAAGCTGCAGCTCTTCTCCCACGTCGCCAATATCGGCGACGTGCGCTCGCTGGTCATCCATCCCGCTTCGACCACCCACCGCCAGCTCTCCGACGCGCAGAAAGTCGCCGCCGGCGCCGGGCCCGACGTCGTGCGCCTGTCGATCGGCCTCGAAGACGTCCCCGACTTGATTGCGGACTTGGATCAGGCGCTGGCGTGAGGGCCGGCGGCGGCGACGGTCGCGTTGCTCGCGGAGGAAATCATCGCCATGGCTGAAGATTCGCGCGAAGGGGCGGCGGCGCCCGGCAAGGACGACTTCACCCGCTTCGCCGGCAACAGCATTCCCGAACATTATGACCGCGGCCTCGGCCCGGTGCTGTTCGCTGGATTCGGCGAACGGATTGCGCGGCGCGCGGCTTCCTATGAGCCCCGGCGCGCGCTCGAAACCGCGGCGGGGACCGGCATCGTCACCCGCCTGCTGCGCGACCTTCTGCCGGCCGGCGCGACGTTGGTCGCAACCGACCTGAATGCGCCGATGATGGAGGTCGCGAAGACGAAGTTCCGCGCCGACGAGCCTGTCGAGTTTCGCGCCGCCGACGCAGGCGACCTGCCTTTCCTCGACGGCGCGTTCGACGTCGCGGTTTGCCAGTTCGGCGTCATGTTCTTCGCCGACAAGGCCAAGTCCTATCGCGAGGCCCGCCGCGTGTTGGCCGAGGGCGGCCGCTATCTCTTCAACGTCTTCGACTCGTTGGCGTCCAACCCCTGTCCGCGCGTCGTCGGCGAACTGCTGGCCTCCGCCTTCGAGATCGACCCGCCGCCTTTCCTGCGCGTGCCCTACGGCTACGCGAGCATCGACGCGATCGTCGCCGCGCTGCATGACGCGGGCTTTCGTGACGTGCGGGTCGACGTCGTCACTCTCATGAGCCGCGTCGACGACCTGCCCGCCTTCGCCGCAGCGTTCGTGCTCGGCAGCCCGCTGGCCGATCAGATCCGCGCTCGCGGGCTGGACCCGCTGGAGCTTGTCGCTCCGGTGGAGTCGGTCCTGCGCGAGCGTGCGCTCGAAGACGGTTGCGCGCCCCTGCGCGCCATCCTGTTCGACGCCGAGGCACATTAGTCGGTTCCGCAGAAACGGCGTCGTGACGTGGACAATGTGACGTGGACAATGTCTTGGCCGTCGGGGAAGACCGCGGTATATTTATCCCTGCGGCCCGACGGGCCGGCGCAGCGTCGACGGCCAGGCTTCCACCAATGGCCGCGCCGTCAATGATATTCCGCGCAAGGCATTGAAATTACAGGCGTTGCCGTCAAGCACAGGCTTGACAACCCTTGACAGAACTTGACAGAACTTGACAAAACTTGACGAAAGGCTTGACGCCGCTTGACGAGGCCGGCGCCTGAGGTTGATGGCGCGCGTCAACCCTCGCCCCTACCCGCCCCCCAGCACACCCTTCGCCGCCTGATCGGTTTCCTGGGCGTAGCGGCGCGCGGCGAAGGCCTCGCCGAGCAGACCGACGACGACGCCGGTTTCGCGCTCGGTCACGGCGAGCGTATCGGTCTGAGCGGCGTCGAAAATCGCCAGCGCCGAACGCACGTCGACGTCGGGATGCAGGCTCGTTTCCGGCAGCCGCGCAACCGCCGAAATCGGGCCGCCGTCCTCGTTCTCTTCCAGCGGCGCGGCGTGCGCCTCGGGCACGAGCACGAGTCCGCGGTAGCGTCCCGCTTCGTCGACCGCGACGACGACATGCGCGCTGCCGAGCGGATAGGCGGCGCGGAACGCGCGCAGCGACGTCTCGCCCGGAATCGTCGGCGGCGCGCTCACCATCAGACGCGCGACGGTCAGGTCGCGCAGCCAGCCGACGTCCTGCGCGCCGCGAATGGATTCGCCGCGCAAGTGGAGGCGCCAGGTGGTGAAGGAATAGCCGAAGGTCGCGCGCACGGCGAGGCTCGTGGCGATGCTCGCCGCCAGCACGCCACCCGCCACGCTGAGGTCGCCAGTGCTCTCCAGCACCAGAAAGGTCATCGTCAGCGGCCCGCCGACCACCGCGACGCTCAGCGTTCCCATGCCTGCCATGATGCAGGCGGTCGGGTCGAGCGCGAGCGTCGGCAACGCGGCGGCGACGCCGAGCGCATAGAGCTTGCCGAGCAGCGCGCCGGCGAACAGCGAGGCGAAGAACAGGCCGCCGCGAAAGCCCGACGCCAGCGAAATGAGGCTCGCGCTCAGCTTCAGCGCCAGCAGCGTCGCCAAGGTCGCGGCGGAAAGCTGGGCCGAAAAGTCGAGCCCGATCGCGCCGTGCCCGGCGCCGAGCACTTGCGGCGTATAGAGCGCCATCGCCGCCAGAACGAGGCCGCCGAGCGCAGGACGCGCCCAGCGCGGCGCGCGCGTCGCCGCGAAACCGCGCTCGAGCAGCGCCGCGGCGCGCATCGCGCCGACGCCGAGCGCCGCCGATATTAGTCCAAGCGCCACCAGGAGAAAGTGATGCCCGAGGGCCAGCGGCGCGACCGGCGGCGCGACGATCACGTAGGGAGCGCCGAGCAGCCCCTTGGTGGTCAAGGTCGCCGCCAGCGCGGCGGCGAAGATCGGTCCGGCGTTGGCGAGCGAATAGGCGCCGATGATCAGCTCCGACGCGTAGAAAGCGCCGGTCAGCGGCGCGCCGAACGCCGCCGCGATCGCGCCGCCGGCGCCGCAACCGACCAGCAGCCGCAAGTCCTGGCGGCGCAGCCGCAGCGCCAGGCCGAGGCGCGAAGCGATCGCGCCGCCGATCTGGGCGTAGCCCGATTCGAGTCCGACCGAGGCGCCGGCGCCATTGGAAATCACCGTTTGCGCGCAGACGATCAGGCTTTCGCCGATCGCCATGCGGCCGCCGCGCAAAGCGTTGGCTTCGATCGGATCGACCGCGCGCGGCAGCTTCCGGACGCGTCGCCAATGGTCGATCAGCCCGACCGCGAGGCCGCCGAGCGGCAGCGCGGTGAAGGCCGCGACGGGCAAAACCCGCGCCGCCGCGCTCAGTCGCACGTCGAATGGGATGCCGTAGATGACGACATGGGCGACGTCGACGAGCTCGGTCATCGCCGCCACGCCGAGGCCAGCGAGGACGCCAACGACAACCGCGACGACGACGATCGACAGCTCGCTGGAACGCACCATCGCACGTAGGCGCGCGGAGAAGGCGAAAGCGGAGAGGCGCGCGCTCACGGAACCGCGCGCCGGCGCGTTCATCGTCCGGCCTGTTCGAGACCGGTCGCGCGCCAATGCGCGACTGCGACGCCGAACAGCGCCAGCGCCAGCGCCTGATGGGCGAGCGCCAGGCCGATTGGCGCGACCAACAGCAACGTGGCGATTCCGAGCCCGGCTTGCAGCAGCGCCAGCGCCGCAAGCGCGGCGCCGCGACGCGCCAACGGCGAGCCCGGCGCGCGCCGCCAAGCCGCATAAGCCTGGGCGAGCGCAAACAGGACGACGAGATAGGCGACGAGGCGATGGTCGAATTGCGCCGTCGTCACGTCGTCGACGATCGAGGCAGGCCATGGCGTCAGGCCAAACAGGCCCTCGGGCAGGAACTTGCCGCTCATCAGCGGCCAGGTGTTGTCGGTGAGGCCGGCGCGTAGGCCCGCGACCAGCGCGCCGAGCCCGAGCTGAACAAAGATCAGCGCAGAGAGCGCAGCGGCGGAAGCGACGAAGCCGGCCCCGATGCGCTGCTCCCCGCGCGGCGGCCCGAGGCCGACGGCGGCGTAGATCAGCGCAGCGAACGTCGCGGCGGCGATCAGCAGATGCAGCGCCAGCCGGTCCTGGGCGACCTCGACGCGGTCGGCGAGGCCGGAGCTCACCATCCACCAGCCGACGATCGGCTCTAACCCGAGGAGCCCCGTCGCGACGAGGATCTGCCGACCGAGCGCGCCGGTCAACGCCCCTCGGCGCCAGAACCACAGCGCCGGAAGAATGAAGGCCACGCCGATCAGACGCGCGAGCAGACGATGGCCCCATTCCCAGGCGTAGATCGCCTTGAAGCCGTCGAGCGTCATGTCGGGGTTGAGCGCCGCGTATTGCGGGATCTGCTTGTAACTGTCGAACGCCGCCCGCCACCCACCTTCGCTGAGCGGCGGAATGACGCCCGTCACCGGCTTCCACTCGGTGATCGACAGGCCGGATTCGGTCAGCCGCGTCGCCCCGCCGACGATGACCATGACGAAGATCAGCGCCGCCACGGCGAACAGCCACAGCCGCACCGCTTGCGTCGAGCGCGCGGACTGTCCTACGGCGCGTTCGCCGGGAAGAACGAGACCGACCTGGTCCAGCATCCGCGTTCTTCTCCCTCGCTTGCCTCGCCGGCGGCGCCAAGACATAAGCGGTTGCGCCGCGGGCGGCAATCGCCGCAGCGGCGGGCTTTTCGTCGCCGGGAGACGGGCTTTTGACCGCGCACAGCCGCAAGCTGATCGGGGCCGTCGCGCTGATCGCTTTCGTTATCGTCTACGCCTTGGTCGCGGCGGCGCTGGCGCAATCGCGGCCGCTGCAGGAGGCGGCGCCGCTTTGGCGGACGCTCGGCTACGTATTCCTCGGCCTCGCCTGGACGCTGCCAGCCGGCGCGCTAATCCGCTGGATGGAACGACCCGACCGACGCGACTGAGCGGACGCCTGCCCGGCCTGCGACGCTCACAGCCCGCCGGCGACCGGCAGCAGCGCGCCGGTGATTGCGCCCGCCTCGGGCGAAGCGAGGAACAGGATCGCGGCGGCGAGATCGGTCGGCGCGACCCAACGACTGAAATCGGCGTCGGGCATGTCGGCCCGGTTAGCCGGCGTGTCGATGGTCGACGGCAGCACGGCGTTGACCGTCACGCCGCGGCCCTTGAGTTCTTCGGCCAGGCTCTCGGTGAAGCGGTGAACGCCCGCCTTGCTCGCGGCGTAGGGGCCCATTCCCGCGCCAGCCTTCAGCGCCGCCAACGCGCCGACGTTGACGATTCGCCCTGCCTCGCTCTCCAGCAGATAGGGCAGCGCGGCCTGCGCCGCGTTGACGGCCGTCGTCAAATTGACGGCGAACATCTTTTGCCAGCTGCGCGGATCGCCGCCTTCGATCTTTTCCCATACGAACGCGCCGGCGACGTTGACCAGCGCGTCGAGGCGGCCGAACCGCGCCTTGACCGCCGTCATCGCCGCGCGGGCCTGGTCCAGCGACGTCAGGTCGATCCCGCCGACGACGAGCGTCGCCGGCGCGAAGCGCTTGGCGACCTCGACCGGAGGCGCCGCCGCCGTCCCGATCGCCGCCGTCGCCGCGCCGCGCGCACTCGCAACCTCGACCACGACCTGCCCCAACGCGCCGAAAGCGCCGGTGACGACGACCACCCTGCCCTGCATCGCGCGCTCCCGCATTCGCCTCACGATAAGCGAGTCGTAGCCTGGCCGGCGGCTGCGACGCCAGCGCAGGCTTTGCCCGCCAGCGCGATTGGCCTATCACGTTCGCCGGCCGGCGGAGACATTCCGCGCGGCGGAACCGAGGATACAACGCGATGAGCCAGGTCGTCGAACGTCTCGCAGCCTTAGGGGTCACGCTGCCGAAGCCCGCTGCGCCGGTCGCCAATTACGTCGGCGCCCAGAAGGGCGGCGCGTTGCTGTTCGTCTCCGGCCAGTTGCCGGGCGGCGCCGACGGCAAGCTTGCGCCCGACCATATCGGCAAGCTCGGGCCCGCTTCGTCGGTCGAGACGGGCGCCGCCGCCGCCAGACAATGCGCGATCAACGTACTCGCCCAGGCGCAGGCGGCGCTCGGCGATCTCGACCGCGTCGTGCGGGTTGTGCGGCTCGGCGGCTTCTTCGCCGTCGACGGGCGCTACGACGCGCTGCCGCAGGCGATGAACGGCGCGTCCGACCTGATGGCGGCGGCGTTCGGCGAGCGCGGCCGCCACGCGCGCACCACCGTCGGCGTCGCCTATTTGCCGCTTGGCTCGATCGCCGAAGTCGAGGCGCTGTTCGAGATCGCGCCGTGAGCGCGCCGGCCTGGCTGACCGCGCGGCCGATCGCCCATCGCGGTCTCCAAGACGCGGCCAAGGGCCTGGCCGAGAACTCCATCGGCGCCGCCGAGGCGGCGATTGCAGGGGGCTTCGCGATCGAATGCGACGTCCAGCTCAGCCGCGACGGCGAAGCGATGGTGTTCCACGACGACAATTTGCGCCGCTTGACGCGCGCGCGCGGCGCACTCGCCGAAAGGAACGTCGCCGAACTGCAGACCCTCGCGCTGCGCGACGGCGGCGAGCGCATTCCGACCCTGCCGCAGTTCCTTGCCCGCATCGGTTCGCGCACGCCGCTGATTTGCGAACTGAAGAGCGCCTTCGACGGCGACATGCGGCTCGCCGAGCGCGTCGCTGAGATCGCGGGTCCATACGCCGGGCCGCTAGCGCTCAAGAGCTTCGATCCGGCGGTGATCGCGCACCTGCGCGCGCGTCACGACGGTCTGGCGCCGCTCGGCATCGTCGCCGAAGCCGATTACAAGGGCTGGTATTGGCGGGCGCTCAGCGCCGAGCAGAAGCGAACCTGCGCGGCTTTCGCCCATTATCCGCAGACGCGGCCCGACTTCCTGTCGTGGCGCGTCGACGACCTGCCCCATCCGACGCCGTTCCTGTTGCGGACCCTGCGCGGACTTCCGGTGATGACATGGACGGTCAGAACGCCGACGCAGCGGCGCGCCGCGGCGCGCTGGGCGGACCAGATCATCTTCGAGGGCGCGGCGGCGGATTGATCACGGCGCCATTGCATTGTCGCCGGCGGCGGATACCGTAGGAAGCGGCAAGGGGCCCAAAGGAGAAACCTGATGTCGAAGCTTGCGCATTCCATCCTCTTTCTCTCGACCTTCGCCGTAGCCTCGGCGCTTGCGCCGGCTTTCGCGGAGACGATCAAGTACAAAGCCGATCTCAGCAGCGCCAACGAGGTCCCGCCCAATGACACCGGGGCCAAGGGGACGATCGAAGCGACCTACGACAGCGAAGCAGGGACGTTGAGCTGGTCGGGCAGCTATTCCGGCCTGAGCGGTCCCGAGATCGCCGCGCATTTCCACGGACCGGCGGCGGCCGGCGTCAATGCGCCGGTGCTGGTTCCGGTCGACGCGAGCAAGAGCCCGTTCGAAGGCTCGGCCAAGATCAGCGCCGACCAGGCCAAGGACTTCGCCGACGGCATGGTCTACTTCAACATCCACACCGCCAAGAACAAAGGCGGCGAGACCCGCGGCCAATTGGCGAAGGAATAAGACGCCTCACCGCCGCCGCGCCCATCTCCACAGCGCCCATTGCCGCCGCCACGGCGCGGCGGGGGCGAAGGGCGCGGCGCGCGCGCGGCGCCACCGCCTGAGGTCGAGCCGCGCCGTCGCCAGCGGCGCGAAAGCGGGCGCGAGCGCGGCCGGCAGCGCGGCGAGACGCGCCTCGGCTTCATCGATGCGTGCGTCGGCTGCGTCGGCGAGTTCGGCAAGCGCTGCGCGGACGCCGCCGCCACCCCCGCCCACGCGCGCGTCGGCCAACGAAACGCCGCAGCGTTCGAGCAGCGCACGCGGGACCAGCAGGGGCCGGCGTCGCCCGGCCGCGAAGTCGAGCACGGCGCGGGCGAGCGCGAGCCCCGCCCCCGCGGCGTCGCTCGCGCCTTGCGCGCCTGGTTGACGCCCCTCAGCGAGAACTTGCGCGCGCAGCGCCGTCAGCGCGCCCGCCGTGGCGATTCCATAGGCCTCCAACGCTTCGAGGCTTTCCATCGCGTCGTCGTAGACGTCGAACGTGAGCGCCTGCAGCAGGTCCTCGAGGGCGGAGACCGGCAGCGCGAACTTCGTCATCGTGTCGATCAGCGCCGCAGCGATGGGCGCGCCCGCCGCCTCCGCGGTCCGCGCGCCGGCCAGCGCCTCGCGCCACCAGGCAAGCCGCATTTCACCAGCGACCGGTTCGCGCACGCGCGCGGCGGCGACGCCGGTCTCGTGCGCGAAGGCGGCAAGCGCCTGCAGGTGCGGACGCAGCCGTTCCGGCGCGAACAAGGCCGCGAGCCACAGGTCGCGCTCGTTCTCGCGCGCGATCTGCCCGCAGTAGACATAAGCCTCGGCGAGCGCGTCCGCGCTCATGCGACCGCAATCAGCAGCGCGGCGACGCGCCGACCCTCTTCGATCAGCACGTTGTAAACGCGCGCCGCCGGACCGGTGGCCATCGTCTCGAACCGCAGCCCTGACGCGCGCAGGCGCTGGATCAGCGCTTCGGACAGCCGCCCCGGGCTCGCGCCCGCGCCGACGACCAGCAGCTCGACCGCCCCTGGCGTCGTTTCGAGTTCGGCGATCAGGGGCGCCAGCGCCTCGTCGCCGACCTCGGCGATCGAAACGGCGGCGAGCGCGGAAATTCCGCGCGGCGTCGCCAGGATCGAGCCGACGTGGCTCATGCCGGCGAAGCGGAAGCCGCCGCCGCCGTAAGACTCGATGGCGTGGCGGCCAGGAACGAAGGGAAGCGGCGCCATGGCGTCAGAGCTTCGTCCGGCGCGCTCTTGCGCGCAAGCGCGATCTCAGACCGTCCCCTTGGCCGGCGCTGATTCGACGTCGGCGGCGTCGGCGCCCTTGTCGAACGCGTCGGCGCGCACGCCGAGATAGATCAGCATCGGCGAGCAGATGAAGATCGACGAGTAGGTGGCGACGAAAATGCCCCAGATCATCGCCGCGGAGAACGAGCGGATGACGTGGCCGCCGAGGAAGAACAACGCCAGCAGCGCGAGGAACACCGTCGTCGCCGTCATGATCGTGCGCGGCAGCACCGCGTTGACCGACATGTCGACGATCTCGGCGGTCGACAGGCGCTTGTACTTGCGCATCACTTCGCGGATGCGGTCGAGCACGACGACCGTTTCGTTGAGCGAATAGCCGACGATGGTCAGGATCGCGGCGATCGAGGTCTGGTTGAACTCGAGCTGGGTGACGGAGAAGAAGCCGACCGTCAGCAGCAGGTCGTGCATCGTGCCGATGATCGCGCCGACCGCGAACTGCCATTCGAACCGGAACCACAAATACGACAGCACGGCCAGAATCGCCACGACGACGCCGAGCGTGCCGCTCTGCACCAGTTCGCCGGAGACGCGCGGACCGACCGCCTCGACGCTACGGAACTCGTAAGTGTCGCCGAAGGTCTGCCGCAGCTTGTTGATCGCGGTCTGCTGACCCTGCTCGCCGCCCGACTGGACGTTGAGCCTGACGGTCACGTCGCTCTCCGCGCCCGAGCGCTGCGCCTCGACCGGGCCGAGGCCCAGTCCTTCGGCCGTGGAGCGTAGGTTGGCGAGATCCGCGACGCCGCTCTTGGCGCGCAACTCGACCTGCGTGCCGCCCGCGAAGTCGATGCCGAAATTCATGCCGACGGTGAAGAACACCGTCACCGCGACGATCGACAGGAACGCCGACAGCGGGTAGCTCACGCGGCGCAGCCGCATGAACCCGAACTTGGTGTTTTCCGGCGCGAGGCGAAGCAGTTTCATCGCGAAGACTCCCGCGCTCAGATCGGCAGCTTGGTGGCGCGGCTGCGGCGATACCACAGCGCGATCATCATGCGCGTCATCGTCACCGCGGTGATGATCGAGGTGAGAATGCCCAGCCCGAGCGACACCGCGAAGCCGCGCACCGCGCCCGACCCGAACAAATAGAGGATCACCGCTGCGACGAACATCGTCACATTGGAGTCGACAATGGTGGCGAAGGCGCGCCTGAAGCCGGCGTCGAGCGCGGAGACGACCGAGCGGCCGAGGTGCGCCTCCTCGCGGATGCGCTCGTAGATGAGCACGTTGGAGTCCACCGCCATGCCGATGGTGAAGACGATGCCGGCGATGCCGGGCAAGGTCAGCGTCGCGCCGAGCAGCGCCATCGAGGCGAAGATGAGCAGGATGTGCACGCCGAGCGCGAGGTCGGCGAAGATGCCGAAGACGCCATAGGTCGTCAGCATATAGACGATGACCAGCGCGCCGCCGACCAGGGCGGCCCGTTTGCCGGCGTCGATCGAATCCTGGCCGAGGCCGGGGCCGACGGTCCGCTCTTCGACGACGGTCAGTTTGGCCGGCAGCGCGCCGGCGCGCAGCAGCACCGCCAACTCGTCCGCCTTGTCGACGGTGAAATTGCCGGTAATCTGACCGCTGCCGCCGGTGATCGGACCAAGAATGCGCGGCGCCGAGATCACCTTGCCGTCGAGCACGATGGCGAACAGTTTGCCGACGTTCTCCGACGTCACTTGGCCGAATTTCTGTCCGCCGCGCAGGTTGAAGCGGAAGTTGACGTCGGGCTCGCCGGTGCGCGAGTCGAAGCTCGGCTGGGCGTCGGTGAGGTCCTCGCCCGCCACCATCACCCGCTTCTGCACCGCGATCGTGCCGCCCTGCACTTGCGGCAGAACCTCGCTCTCGCTCGGCGGATCGCCCGGATCGGCGACGAGGCGGAATTCGAGCTTGGCGGTTGCGCCGAGCAGATCCTTGACCTTGGTCGTGTCCTGCAGACCCGGCACCTCGATCAGGATGCGGTCGGCCCCCTGCTGCTGGACGTTGGTCTCCTTGGTGCCGGCGCCGTTGAGGCGGCGGTTGAGCACCTCGATCGACTGACTGACGGCGTGGCGAATCTTGTCGGTCGTCGCCGCCTCGGTGAGCTGGAGCTGGATCGCGCCGTCGCCGTTGTCGGAAATGTCGAGGGTGTGGCCGGTCGCGCCGGTCAACGCGCCGCCCACGCGCGAGTCGAGCGAGCGCAAGAGGTCCAGCGCGCGGGCGCGCTCGGCGGGATCGGCGATCCGCACCACCACGCCGCGCGGCTGCTCCGAGATGCCGCCGCTGATCGAGATCTTGCCCTCGCGCATCTTGGCGCGCACGTCGTCGCGCAGCGAGTCGACCTGAGTCTTCACCACCGAAGCGCTGTCGACTTCCATCAGGATATGCGCGCCGCCCTGCAGGTCGAGGCCGAGCACGATCGCGCGGAACGGCACGAAGCTCGGCAACCGACTCTCGATCGCCGTAACAGCGCTTTCGGGCAGGAAGCTCGGCACCACGAGCAGCGCCGCGCAGAACACCAGCGCCAGGATCGAGGCGACCTTCCAGGGTGCGAGACGGAACATTGGATCAGGCTTCCTCCGCGCCGCGAACGGCGCGCGTCAGGCGTTCAGGCGTCCTTCTTGGCCGGCGCGTCTTTCGCCGATTCGCTCTTGACCGGTTCGCCCTTCGCCCGCACGTCGGCGATGCCCGATCGGGCGAGCCGCACCCGAACGTTGGGCGCAATCTCGAGTTCGACTTCGGTTTCATCGGTGGACTTGGTGACTTTGCCGATCAGGCCGCCGCTGGTGACGACGGTGTCGCCGCGCCGCGCGCCCTGCACCAGCGCCTTCTGATCCTTTGCGCGCCGCTGCTGCGGCCTCAGGATCAGGAAATACATGATGGCGAAGATCGCGATGAACGGCGCGAACTGCATCAGCATGTCGGTCGAACTCGCGGGGGCCGAGCCGGCGGCCTGGGCGAAGGCTGACGTCGTGAACAAAGGCTAGGACTCCGGAGCGCGGCGCAAGGCGGCGCCTCAACGAGGGGTTGAAAAGGCGGGGCATATATAACCGCCGCGGCGGCGAAAGCAATGCGCGCCGCCCCGGCCCGGCGGTCCAGCCCGTCGGCCAGCCGCCCCTTGCCAGCGACGGCGGCGCAGGGGAAAAGCCGCCCATGCTGCATCTCAACGAGCTCACTTATCGGCTCGGCGAACGCCTGCTGATCGACGGAGCGACCGTGGCGCTGCCGACCGGCGCGCATGTCGGCCTGATCGGCCGCAACGGCGCCGGCAAGACGACGCTGTTCCGCCTCATCTGCGGCGAGCTGAGCCCGGAGAGCGGCGCGATCGGCCTGCCCCGGCGCGCCCGTATTGGCCAGGTCGAGCAGGAGGCGCCGAGCGGCGCGCAGGCGCTCGTCGACTTCGTGCTCGACGCCGACGCCGAACGCCGCGTCCTGCTTGAAGAGGCCGAACGCGCCGACGATCCGCTGCGCATCGCCGAGATCCAAACCCGGCTCGTCGACATTGGCGCCCACGCAGCGCCCGCGCGCGCCGCGCGCATCCTTGCCGGCCTCGGCTTCGACGAACGGGCGCAGGGGCGGCCGCTCGCCGAGTTCTCCGGCGGCTGGCGCATGCGCGTCGCCCTCGCCGCGGTGCTATTTTCCGCCCCCGACCTGCTGTTGCTCGACGAGCCGACCAACTACCTCGACCTAGAGGGAACGCTGTGGCTCGCCGACTATCTCAAGACCTGCCCGGCGACGACCGTCGTCATCAGCCACGACCGCGACCTGCTCGACGATGTCGTCGACCACATCGCGCTGCTCGAGCGCGGCAAGCTCAGCTTGTGGAGCGGCGGCTATACCAGCTTCGAGCGCCAGCGGCGCGAGAGTCAGGCGTTGCAGGCCAAAGCGCTCAAGAAGCAGGAGGAGCGCCGCAAGCATCTGCAGAGCTTCGTCGACCGCTTCCGCGCCTCGGCGACCAAGGCGACACAGGCGCAGTCGCGCTTGAAAATGCTGGCCAAGATGGAGCCGATCGCCGCGGTGGTCGACGAAACCGTCGCCCCGTTCCGCTGGCCGCCGATCGCCAAGAAGCTGAGCCCGCCGATCGTCGCGATGGAAAAGGTCAGCGTCGGCTACGACGGCCGCGTCGTGCTGTCGAAGCTCAGCTTGACGCTCGCCGACGACGACCGCGTCGGGCTGCTTGGCGCCAACGGCAACGGCAAGTCGACCTTCGCCAAGCTGCTCGCCGGACGGCTGACGCCGATGGAGGGCAAGTTCGTCCGCGCCAACAAGCTCGAAGTCGGCTTTTTCGCCCAGCATCAGGTCGACGAACTCGACCTCGGCTCGACCCCCTATGGCGCGGTCGCCCAGCGTATGCGCGGCGCGGCGCAGGCGAAGATCCGCGTGCGGGCGGCGCAGATCGGCTTTCCCGGCGACCGCGCCGACACGCGGATCGCCGCGCTTTCCGGGGGCGAGAAAGCGCGGTTGTTGATGGGCCTGGCCGCCTTCGACGGCCCGCAATTGCTGATCCTCGACGAGCCGACCAACCATCTCGACATCGACAGCCGCGGCGAGCTGATCGAGGCGATCAACGAATACGAAGGCGCCTGCGTCATCGTCGCCTGGTGCTCGCCCAGCGCGCGCCTGACAGCGGTCGCCGCGAGCCGCCGGCGAGGTCCGCGTCCGCCCGCGAAGCGGCGCGGCCGCGTCGCGACCTCGCGCCGTTGCGCAAGGAAATTGCCGCAGTCGAGGAAAAAATGCGCCGGTTCGAGGACTTGCTGCGGCGGGTCGACGAGGCTCTGGCCGTGGCAGGCGCCGGGGGCGAAGCGGCCAAGATCGCCGACCTTGCCGGCAAACGCGGCGAACTCGAACGCGCGCTGACCGCCGCCGAGGAGATGTGGCTCGATTTGGCCTCACAAGTCGAGGCGGCGGGTTGAGCGCTGCGGCCGACGCCAAGCGGCCAGCCCTTGTCTATCGCCCTTTTTCCCGTCACGGTCGGGCTTGTCGTTTCGGCCACAACGGCGCGCGCGGCGGGCGTTGGCAACTTCACCGTCTCGCGGCGCGGCGACCTGCGAAGGGGGGCCGCACAAACAGCCCGCAAGCCCAGAGCGAAAAGTCATAAGTTCGTCACGATGGCGTGAAATAGCCGGCGAACCCGTCGAGGCGTCGCTCCTTCGGATGCGGGGCAAAGGGTCTGGGGCAAACATGGTCTACACGGTCTACACGCGCGCGCCGCTGTGGGCGGCGCTGGTTTTGTCGCTCGCCGGTTGCTCGCCGGCGGAACAGTCATCGTCCGTCCAAGTGACGGGCATTTCCAACGGCGGTAGCGAGATCGACCGGGTCAAGAACTTCACAATCGCCCAAGGAACGACCGTGCGGGTCGGATTCGCCTCTTCCGTCAATCCGGACTGCACCGCCCAACCCGGAGTCAGCGCACAGATTCTTCGTGCGCCGGCCAATGGCGAAGTGACGATCGAGCCGGGCAAGGACGTCATGACCGTTCCTCCCGGCCGGGCGTTCTCCGCCTGCAATGGCAAAACGGTCAATGGGATTGTAACGGCCTACAGTCCGCACGCCGGGTTTGCGGGCAACGACAGCTTCGCCTTCCAGTCCTTCCTTCCCGACGGCGAGTCTTATCGCAACGAAGTCAACGTCTTCGTCCACTAGTCACGGTCGGCCGCTCGCGTTCGCTGTCCGCCTTTCGGTTGCGAGAAGGATCGTTCCCACAACCTCGGCCGCGGACCCCGCCTGAGCCCGTCGGCCCGTCATGGACGAGGCAGTCCGCGCCATGATGGCGTCCGCCTGTCACGCCGCGTCAGGATGACGCCGACCCAACGGCGCCTTGGCGGCCGCCCTGAGCGCCGTTCCACATGTCGGCCGCGAGAGGCCGGATTTCATCGATCATGCGCCCGCATCAATGGTTTATGCGAGCCGCGGCAGATTGTCCCAGTTTGGCTCGGAGCCGCAGCCTAGGCCGACTCGCCGATTTACAACGGACTGTCGGGCTCTCTAAAGGTTTGACTTAAGGTCGGCGGTTAGCCGGCTTTCGCTCGATGGAGGGGAAGACCATGAATCGTAGAAGCCTACTGGGCGCGGCGTTGACGTGCTCCCTGCTCGTCCTTGCCGGCGCGGCAAGCGCCAAGGACTGGAAGACGGTCGTCATCGGCATGGAGGGCGCGTACGAGCCCTATAACCTGACCGATCCGAGCGGCAAGATCGTCGGTTTCGAGCCTGACCTCGCGATGGACGTCTGCGCCCGCATCAAGGTCGAGTGCAAGATCATCGCCCAGGATTGGGACGGCATGATCCCCGGCCTGCAGGCCGGCAAGTTCGACGTGATCATGGACGGCATGTCGATCACCGACGAGCGCAAGAAGCAGATCGACTTCTCGGTTCCCTATGCCTCGGTCCCGGCCGCGTTGGCCACCGCCAAGTCGAGCCCGCTCGCCAAGCTCGCCGGCGCCGGCAAGCTGGTCAACTTCGACAAAGACAAGGCGGTCGGCGCCGCTGCGCTCGCGTCGCTGAGGGAAGCGCTGAAAGGCAAGACGCTCGGCGTGCAGGTGTCGACGACCCACGCGACCTTCGCCGGCGATCACCTCAAGGACGTCGCGACGATCAAGGAATACAAGACCACCGACGAGCGCGATCTCGACTTGAAATCCGGCCGCATCGACGCTGTGCTCGACGACGAGACGGCGATCGCATCGATGCTCGGCAAGGACGACGCGAAGGACTTCACCGAATTCGGTCCGCGACTGACCGGCGGCGACTTCGGCGTCGGCGTCGGCATGGGCATCCGCAAGAGCGACGCGGACCTCACCGCGAAGTTCGACAAGGCGATCAAGGCGGCGTTTGCCGACGGCTCGATCAAGAAGTACTCTTTGAAGTGGTTCAAGATCGACACGACGCCTTGATAGGGACGTAAGCGGCCCGTGAACTGGATGACGGCGCTTGGCTTTGGCGAACGCGGCTGGGGCCCGGCGCTTCTGTACGGCGCCGTCATGACTGTGCTCGTCTCGATCGCGGGTCTCGCGATCGGGGCGGCGCTCGGTTCGCTCGTCGCCTGGGCCAAGCTTTCCGGCGTCCGCATCGCCGCCGCGATCGGCGGAGGCTATGCGGCGATCTTTCGCGGGCTGCCGGAACTGCTCGTCGTCTACTTCGTCTATTTCGGCAGTTCGGCGACCCTGACCGGCCTCGACCACCTGCTCGGTGGCGAGGGCTTTCTCGGCGTGCCGGGCTTCGCGGCCGGCGCGCTCGCCGTCGGCGTCATTTCCGGTTCCTACCAGGCCGAGGTCTTTCGCGGCGCGTTTCTCGCCATCGCCAAAGGCGAGCTTGAGGCGGCGCGGGCCGTCGGCATGGGCCGCTGGCTGATGTTTCGCCGAATCATCGGACCGCAGGTGCTGCGCTTCGCCCTCCCCGGCCTCGGCAACCTGTGGCAGGTCGCACTGAAAGATTCGTCGCTGATCTCAGTCACCGGCCTCGCCGAATTGATGCGCACCAGCCAGGTCGCCGCCGGCTCAACCCACCAGCCTTTCACCTTCTACGTCGCCGGCGGCGCGCTCTATCTCGCGATCACGTCGATCTCCGACCGCGTGTTTGAGTTCGCCGAAGCGCGCGCGACGCGCGGCATGCGGCGCGAAGCGCACTGACCATGGACCTGGCCTTCATCTGGACCACATTCCTGCGCCTGATCGCCGCGCTGCAGGTGACGCTGTCGGTGTGGGCGCTGTCGGTGTTTTTTGGCGCCTTTATCGCCGCCGGCGTCACCTGGATGCGCGGCAGCGGAATCAAGCCGGCGGAATGGATCGCACGCGCCTACATTTTCGTCTTCCGCGGCGCGCCGCTGCTGGTGCAGCTGTTCGTCGTCTATTACGGCCTCTCGTCGTTCCCGCTGGTGCGCGCGAGCGTCTTCTGGCCGTTCCTGCGCGACGCCTTCAACTGCGCGACGCTGTCCTGCGCGCTCTGCACGGCCGCCTATCAGAGCGAGATCTTCCGCGGCGCGCTCGCCGGCGTGCCGCACGGCCAGGTCGAGGCGGCGCGCGCCTGCGGCATGTCGGGCTTCCTGTTGTTCCGCCGGGTGATCTTTCCGATCGCCTTGCGTCAGGCGCTGCCCGCCTATTCGACCGAAGTGATCTCAATGGTCAAAGCGACGGCGCTGGTCTCGCTGGTGACGCTGTGGGACGTGATGAGCGTCGCGCTCAAGATCCGCAACGACACGCTCGTGACCTACACCCCGCTGCTGATCGCCGGTGCGATCTACTTCGTCGTCAACTACCTGATCGCCCGCGCCTTCATATTCATCGAACAATGGCTGTCCCCGCATTTGCGCGCGCGGTCCGCCTGAGGGGAACGGAATGCCTGAAAGCGAAAGCGACAGCTACGCGCTGACCGTCTCGGGCCTGCACAAACGCTTCGGCTCGCTCGAAGTGCTCAAGGGTGTGTCGCTGCTGGCGCGCGAAGGCGACGTGATCTCCATCCTCGGCTCCTCGGGCTCCGGCAAGAGCACGCTGCTGCGCTGCATCAACCTGCTCGAGACGCCCGACGAAGGCGTGGTTACGGTGGCGGGCGAGACGATCCTGATGCGCAAGACGCGCGACGGCCGCTCGGCGCCCGCCGACCGGCGCCAAGTCGACCGCATCCGCTCCGAGCTCGGCATGGTGTTTCAGAACTTCAACCTGTGGTCGCACATGACGATTCTCGACAATCTGATCGAGGCGCCGATCCATGTGCAGAAGCGGCCGCGCGCCGAATGCGTCGAGGAAGCCCGTGCGTTGCTCGACAAGGTCGGCATCGGCGACAAGGCGAATTTTTATCCCACGCATCTTTCCGGCGGCCAGCAGCAGCGCGCCGCGATCGCCCGCGCGCTGGCGATGAGGCCAAAGGTGATGCTGTTCGACGAGCCGACTTCGGCGCTCGACCCCGAACTTGTCGGCGAAGTTCTCAGGGTGATGCGCTCGCTCGCCGATGAAGGGCGCACCATGCTGATCGTCACCCACGAAATGGGCTTCGCCCGCGACGTCTCCGACCGCATCATCTTCCTGCACCAGGGTCTGGTCGAGGATGAAGGGCCGCCGGCGGAACTGTTCAGCAATTCCAAGTCGGAGCGCTTTCGCCAGTTCATCGCCAACGAACGAACGTAGCGGACCTCCCTCGTCGCGAGGCGCAAAACACTGACGGCGACGCGAGGTCGTCGCGCCGGCGGGAATGCGTGACTTCATGTGGTCCTCTGCACCATCCTCCGCGCTGAGGCATTGGAGAGGCTGACAGTCAAACTGGACACGGACGGACCTTCGCGCCTTCGAGCGGGGCGCGAAATGTCAGCGGTCAGGCCGCATCGGTTTCGATCTCGACCTGATAGTCGAGCGTCGAAGTCACCGCGCCGCCGTAGAACCCGCCTTCGACCGGCATCGTCGCAGCCTGGTCGGGCGCGGCGCACAGGCCGACATGGCCGTCGGAGACCTTGACGCCGTGGGTCGGATCGTAAGCGAGCCAGCCGAGACCGGGCGCGAACGCCTCCGGCCAAGCGTGAAGGTGGCGCCGGCCGTCCGGCGTATCCGCTTTCGCCTGATAGCCGCTGACGAATCGCGCCGGCGCGCCGAGGCTGCGGCAGGCGGCGAGGAACAGATCGGTCACGTCTCGGCAGGCGCCGTGGCCGAGCGCCAGCGTCGCCGCGGCGGGCCGCGCGGCGCCCTCGGCTCGGATGTCGTGGCGGATGCGAACGAACAGCGTTTGGTTGAGGCGATCGAGGAACGCCAGCGCGTCGCCGCCGCATTCCGACGCGATTTCCGTCGCGAACGCGCGCACTGTGTTATCGATCCCGCCGGACATGCAATAGACGGCGTTCGGCCCGTCAGCGCCGATCGGCCAAGGTAGAGGCGGAAGCGCTGCGGTCCGTGGCGCCGCGGGGCGGGCGACTTCGAGCGCAAAGCGGCTGTCGATGGCGAAACGGGCTGAAAGTCCGTCGAACGCGACGCGGGTGACGAGATTGCCGAATCGATCGAGCGCGTCCTCGCGCTCGATCGGGGTCGGATCGGTCGACAGCGTCCGCTCGAACAGTCGGCCTGCCTCCGGCCGCGGATTGAACCGCAAGACGTGCTCGGCGAGCCGCACCGGCGCAGAGTAGCGGTAGAGGGTTTGGTGACGAACCGAGAAGCGCATCGGACCCGCGTCAATTGGGCGTCGCGCTTAGCTCCACGCGTCCGCCGAAATGCAACATTCGCGCCGCGTCATCTGCGCTCCCTAGCGCACGCGCGCCCACCCCCCGTCCTCGCCTTCGCGCCAATAGCTCGGCGCGGCGCCCGCGGCCTTGACCGCGATCCATTCTCGCCGCGCCTCGGCGACCGCCTCCTCGTCGCGCCCGTCGAACAGCAGCGCGACGCGTTCGTAGCCGGCTTTTACGAAAGCGGCGGCGGGAACGCCAGAGAGCAGCACGCGCAAGGCGGCGCCGTTGGGATTGTCGTCGCCGGCGGTCAGATAGACCGGCTGCGCCTGCGGCTCGCCGTCGCGCGCCGAGCCGTGCGGCAGGAAACTCTCGTCGGCGTAGGTCCACAGCCGCTCGTTGAGCGCCTCAACCCGTTCCTCCGATCCCGCTTGGACGACGACGCGCTTGCCGGCGGCCAGCGCCTCCTCGAGAATGTCCGGCAAAGCCTGATCGATTCGCCGCCGCTCAAGATGGAGAAAGCGGAATTCGTTCATCCGCGCTCCCCTATTCTTGTTCTGCGCCGATGAGGATGAAAGCGGTGTCGGTGTCGGTGACGATCAGGCCAAGGCTGACGTTTCCCGGTTCGTGCTCCTCGGTCTTGCCCGAAATATAGACGTCTCCGCGTTCGCGCGACGCTTTGAGGTATTCGCGCGCGTCGGCGGCCATCGCGCGCACGGCGGTTCGCGCTTTGCCCGCCTCCCAGCCGAGCGCCGCGCGCAGCGCCGCCGCCTGGAACGCCTCGAACTGGCTGTCCGAACGGCTACTCGCCGGTTCGGACATTCGCGCCTCGAAACGCAGCAGCTTGCCCGCGCGGCAGCTCATGTCGCCGTCGATTTCGAAGTTGGTGGTGATGTCGAAGACGTCGATGTCGCTACGCGCCCGCGACACCACCAGCGCGTGGCCGAAATCGACGCCGAGGTCGCTGGCGGCGGATCGCAGCTTGTCGATGAAGGCGTCGCAGTCGATGTCCGCCGCGCCAGCCGGCGCCGCGAATAAAGCAACGCCGACCGCGACCAACGCGCTTGCCAATCTCG
This sequence comes from Roseiarcus sp., assembly GCF_049514155.1. Lineage (GTDB taxonomy): Bacteria > Pseudomonadota > Alphaproteobacteria > Rhizobiales > Beijerinckiaceae > Roseiarcus. The sequence continues at coordinate 20,622 of NZ_JBEKVH010000055.1, forward strand.
CCTGCATCGCTCCGCCTCCGGCCGCTTGCTCCTCAGCCCTCGTAATACTCGGCGACGAGTCGATCCAGCAGCCTGACGCCCCAACCCGAGCCCCACGAATGATTGATATCGCTCGTCGGCGAGCTCATCCCGGTGCCGGCGATATCGAGATGCGCCCAGGGCGTGTCGCCGACGAAACGCTTGAGGAACTGCGCAGCGGTGATCGAACCGGCGTTGCGGCCGCCGGTGTTCTTCATGTCGGCGAATTTGGAATCGATCAGCTTGTCGTAGGCCGACCCGAGCGGCATGCGCCAGACCGCTTCGCCGGTCGCGGCGCCGGCGGCGCTGAGGCGCGCGGCGAGCTCGTCGTCGTTGGAGAACAGCCCGGCGTGCTCCTGGCCGAGCGCGACGAGAATCGCCCCGGTCAGCGTCGCGAGATCGATCATGAAGCGCGGTTTGAACTTTTCGCGCGCATAGGTCAACGCGTCGGCGAGCACCAGACGCCCCTCCGCGTCGGTGTTGATGATCTCGATCGTCTGGCCGGACATCGAGGTCAAAATGTCGCTTGGTCGGATGGCGCCGCCGCCCGGCATGTTCTCGACCAGGCCGATCACGCCGACCGCGTCGACCTTCGCCTTGCGGGCGGCGAGCGTCCGCATCAACCCGACGACGCACGCCGCGCCGGCCATGTCTCCTTTCATGTCCTCCATGCTGGCGGCGGGCTTGATCGAGATGCCTCCCGAATCGAAGCAGACGCCCTTGCCGACGAAGGCGACCGGTTTGGCCTTGCGCGCGTGGGCCCCGCGCCAGCGCATGACGACGAGACGGCTGCCGCGCTTCGAGCCCTGGCCGACGCCGAGCAGCGCGTTCATGCCGAGCTTGCCCATCGCCTTCTCGTCGAGAATCTCAACTTCGACGCCATGCGCCTTCAGCCCCGCCGCGCGCTCGGCGAAGGATTCGGGATAGAGGACGTTTGGCGGCTCGTTGACCAAGGTGCGGGCGAGCTCGACGCCCTCGGCAACCGCCATTCGCGGGGCGGCGGCGGCGCGCGCGGCGGCGGCAGACTCGAACTCGATCGTCACAGCCGCGGCGGCGTCGTCGGCCTCGTCGCCGTTGTCCTTCTTGGTCTTGTAGTGGTCGAAGCGATAGGCGCGTAGGCGTAGGCCCAGCGCGAACTCGGCGGCCTGACCGGCCTCCCATTCGCCCTCGGGCGCGACGAATGCGACAGCGGCCTTCTTCGCGGCGCCGAGCTTGCCGAAGACGTAGCCGCCGAGATTGGCGAAATCGATCGGCTTTCCGTCCTTGCCCGGCGCGATGCCCACGATCACGAGCCGCACGCCGTCCAGCCCCGGCGCTTCGACGAGATCCATCGCGGTCGAAGCCTTGCCGCGGAAGTGAACCGCCTTGGCCGCCGATTCGAGGCGCGTCCCCGCCGCGCCGATCAGCGCCGCGACCCGGGGCGAAGGCTTGAGATCCGCGCCGACGAAGATGACATAGGTTCCGCCCTTAGGGGCGGCGAGCGCGCCAAAGGCGATCTTGACGAATTCGGACATGCTGCTCCTCGTATACGGCGGCTGGACCGCAGCTTTCATCGTGGGGTTTCGCGCCGCCGTCAACAAGGCCGCGCCGCCCGCCCGCCCGTGTGGCCCCTCGCGCCTTGCCAGACGACGCCCGCCGCGCTAGCGCTGCCGAGCCACCGGCCGATCGGCGACATTCGCCGGTCGGCCAACGGAATTCGATGGCCGGATGCTGCGAGTCGAACGATACGTTTTCCGCACCGCCGCTTACGCGTTTCTGGCGGGTCTGACGGCGTTGACCGGCATCGTTTGGGTCACCCAGGCGCTGCGGCAGGTCGATCTGCTCACCAACAAGGGGCAGTCGCTGCTGGTCTTTCTCAGCCTCACGGGGCTGACGACGCCGTCGCTGGTGGCGATCATCGCGCCGGTGGCGCTGTTCGTCGGCGTGCTCTACTGCTTGAACAAGCTCAACGGCGACAGCGAACTGGTGGTGATGAGCGCGGCGGGGATTTCGCCCGCGCGCCTGCTGCGGCCGTTCCTCGTCCTGTTCACGATGGTGTTCGCGCTGGTGGCGGCGCTCTACGTCGAAGTGATGCCGTGGAGCTTCGATGCGATCGAGACCCTATCGGCGTTCGTCCGCGCCGATTTCATCGCCAATTTCGCCCGGCCGGGCGCCTTCAACGAACTGACCTCGGGGTTCATCTTTCACTTCCGCGACCGTGGTCCGGACGGCTCCCTGCGCGGCGTCTTCATTCAGGACCGCCGCGATCCCACCCACATCACCACCTACATTTCCGAGGTCGGCAAGACCATCACGCGGGACGGCGAAACCTATCTCGTGCTGTCGAAAGGCACCTACCAGCGTCCGGAGAGTTCCGGCGATTCGGCGATCGTCACCTTCGACGACTATGCGATCGACCTGTCGCAGTTCATGCACAGGGGCGACGTCGTCAAGCGGCCGCGCGAGCGCTCGACAGCCGAACTGCTGACCTACAACGCGAATGACGAGCAAGCGCGAAAGATGGCTGGGCGGTTCCGCAGCGAATTGACGGATCGCTTCGCCAGTCCGCTTTACGCCTTCGCCGCCGGACTGATCGGTTTTGCGGCGCTGGGCGAAGCGCGCACGACGCGCCAGGGCCGCGGCGTCGCGATCGCCGTCGCGATCCTGATCTTCGTCGCTCTGAGAATGCTCGGCGTCGCGGTCACTTCGCTCGCCGTCAGCGACTTGCGCGCGGTCATTCTCGCCTGGGCGCTGCCGATCGGCGCCAGCATCCTCTGCCTCGATTCGATCCTGGGCGGACCGGTGAAGCGGGCGCTCGCCGACGCGCGCCGACGGATCGCGGCGAGGCGAACATGATCGCCGGCACGCTCGGACGCTATTTCGCCCGGCGCTTCTTCAAGACGATCGCCGCCGTCTTCGCCGGCGTGTTCGCCCTGATTTACGCGATCGACGTTGTTGAAATGCTGCGCCGCTCCGGCGACACGCCGGGCGCGGTGGCGCCGCTGATGGCCTGGCTGTCGCTGTTGCACACCCCGATTGTCGCCGAGCAGGCGCTGCCGTTCGCCGTGCTGTTTGGCGCGATGATCTCGTTTCTCAACCTGTCGCGGAAGCTCGAGTTGGTGGTGGCGCGATCCGCCGGGGTGTCGGTATGGCAATTCCTCGCGCCGCCGGTCTTTGTCGCGGCGGCGATCGGCATCGCCGTCGCCTCGCTGTACAATCCGGCGTCGACGGCGATGAAGCGCCAGGCTGACCGAATCGAGGCCAAGCTGTTTGGCGCCGCGGCAAGCTCGAAGGCCGGGATCTGGATCCGCCAAAAGAGCGTCGACGGCGAATCGATCGTGCACGCCGACGGCCGCGGCGATGCGCCAGCGAGCCTTATCCACGTCCAGGTCTTCAGTTTCGGACCCGACGGCGCCTTCGTCGAGCGGGTCGACGCCGAATCTGCGACGCTCGAAGACGGCTATTGGCGTTTGACCGACCCAAAGGTCGTCACGCCCGGCTTCGATACGCTGTCGACGGGCGTCTATCTGCTCGCCACCACGCTCACCCGGTCCGACATCGCCCAGGCTTTCGACGCTCCCGAAACTGTGTCATTTTGGGCGCTGCCGGGACTGGCCGAACAAATGCGCCGCGCGGGCCTCGACCCGGCGGCATATAGCCTCAGATATCAAGAGCTTCTTGCCTTGCCGCTGATGCTGGCGGCGATGGTTCTCGTCGCCGCTTGCTTTTCATTAAGATTTTTCCGAATGGGTGGCGTGCAAAAGATGGTTTCCGGTGGCGTCGCGGCCGGCTTCGTGCTTTATGTTGCGACGAAATTGGTCAACGATTTGGGCGCGGCGGGCTTCTTCAGCGCGACCGTCGCCGGGTGGTCGCCGGCCGTCGTCGGCTGCTTGTTTGGGGTTTACGTGCTTCTGCACCAGGAGGACGGTTGATGGGCCGCTCCGTCAGCCCGCCCGGCGCTGGCGGACGCCGCTGCGGCGGCGCGCTGGCGCGCCTGGCGCTGGGGCTGGCCCTCATCCTTGTCGCCGGATCGGCTTTGGCCCAGTCGGCGGCGACTCAGGGAGCGGCGGCGCGCAACCCCGACAAGCTCGTCGTCGAGGCCAACGAGCTCGTCTACGACAAGGACCACAACACGGTCTCCGCCGTCGGCGGCGTCGAGCTCTATTACAAGCACCGTGTGCTGCAAGCGGACCGGGTCGTCTACGACCGCACGACCAAGCGCCTTTACGCCGAGGGTCGCGCCAAGCTGACCGACGAGAAGGGCAACGTCACCTACGCGAAGCGGTTCGATCTCACCGATGATTTCGCCGCCGGCTTCGCCGAGGGAGTCGAGTCGGTCAGCACTGACCGCACCCGCTTCACGTCGCCGCGCGTCGAGCGCTCGGCGGGCACGGTGACGGTGTTCAACAGCGGCGTCTACACCGCCTGCGAGCCCTGCAAAGCCCATCCGGAGCGGCCGCCTCTGTGGCAGATCCGCGCCGCGAAGATCATCGAAAACCAGCAGACGCACGTCGTCTACTACGAGGACGCGTGGCTTGAAGTCGCCGGCGTGCCGGTCGCCTATATCCCCTATTTTTCCGCGCCCGATCCGACGGTGACCCGCCAGAGCGGCCTGCTCGCGCCGACCTTCACCCGCAGCAGCTACGTCGGCGTCGGCGTCGCCATGCCGTATTTTCTCAACCTCGCGCCGAATTACGATCTGACCCTGACGCCGACCTATTTCTCTTCGCAGGGTCCGTTCCTCGATGCGGAGTGGCGCCAACGGCTGGAGAACGGACAATACGACATCCGGCTCACCAGCATTTTCCAGCAGAACCCCGACCTGTTCCCGGTCTATCCGTATGATTCGGGCGACCGTCGCTACCGTGGCTCGCTGGAATCGAACGGCGAGTTCTATCTCAACGACAAGTGGCGTTGGGGATGGGACATCACTGCGATCTCCGACCCGTTCTATCTCAACGACTACAAGATCAAGAACGTCGACCCGTCGCAGTACTATCTGCAGGACGTCGTCTCGTCGGTCTACCTGCGCGGCCAGGCCGACCGCGGCTTCTTCGATCTCAGCGGCTATCGGTTCGAGAGTACGACCGCCGCCGCAGATCAGCGCCAGCAGCCGGTCGCGGCGGTCCTCGACTATAACAAGACGATCCCGGTTTCGCCCGACGCCAGCGGCGGAATCGGCGGCGAGATCAAGATCGATCTCAACGCGGTCAACATCGCCCGTGAGGAGGCGGCCTTCCAGTCATCGATGGCCAACGCCCTCGATGCGACTTATCACCTGTACGACGTCTGCACGATAGGCGGCACGGTAGTTGGGGGTTACCGCACCGGCGGCACGACCAGCGGCGGCCCCGGCGGCTCCTACTCGCCGGCCAACGATTGCCTGCTGCGCGGCATCGCCGGCGACTACACGCGCGTTTCCGAGCAGGTCTCGTGGCAGCGCAAGTTCATCGATCCGCTCGGCGAGTCCTGGACGCCGTTCGTCTTCGCCCGCCTTGATGGCGAGGCGACGGCGCTCAACACGGCCGGCACCTACGGCTACGGCGCCGACTCGGTCTATAACTCGGGTCAATCCAACTATTTCAGCCAGGACAACGGCTCGGCGGGACGGGCGATGCCGGGCGTCGGCCTCGAATATCGCTATCCGCTGGTCTCGACCTCCGCCTTCGGCCAGCAGATCATCGAACCGATCGCCCAGCTGATCGTCCGCCCCAACGAGGTGATTCCGAAGCTGCAGCCCAACGAGGACGCGCAGAGCCTGGTGTTCGACGAGACCAATCTGTTCGCATGGGACAAATACTCCGGCTACGACCGCATCGAAGGCGGCACGCGCCTCAATTACGGCGCGCAGTACACCGCCAACTTTGCCAACGGCGGCTATGCCAATATCGTCGGCGGCGAGTCGATCCAACTCGCCGGACAGAATTCCTATACGATCGCCGACGCCGCCAATACCGGGCTCGAGTCCGGCCTCGACAAGCGCTATTCCAACTACGTGATCGGCGAGACGGTCGCGCCGTTCTCGTCGAGCTTCTCGCTGACCAGCAAGCAGCAATTCGACAATTCGACTCTCGCCCTCACCCGTCTCGACGTGATCGCCAACGCGTCCTACGGCGGCTTCGCCACCAGCGTCGATTACGGCCGCTACGCCGCGCAGCCGGAGCTCGGGTATATCTACGATCGCGAAGGCCTGCTCACGAACGCCTCCTACAAGCTCGACAAGGCCTGGACCGTCGACGGCTCGGTGCTGTTCGACATGTCGCGTCACTATTACGACCAGCCGGGCCAATCGACGCCGCGCCTCTATACGCCGAACTACGCATTCGGACTGACTTACGGCGACACCTGCACGACGCTGAAGGTGCACTATTCGTCGACGACGAGCGATCCGGTCTACACCGGCACGCCGCCAGTCCGCGATCAGACGCTGCTGGTGCAGCTCACCTTGCGTACGCTCGGAGAGGTCGGCGGTTCGGTCGGCCTCCAGTGACGCGTCGAAGGCTGCGCGGACGGTCACTTTGAGGGACGAATCGGTCCGCCCGCCGCTCGCCATGACGATGGGCGATCCCGCCGGGGTCGGCCCTGAGCTGGCCTTGCGCGCCTGGCTCGCTCGCGACGCCGCCTCGCCGACTTTCTTCGTCTTCGCCGACCCGGTCGCGCTCGCGGGCTTGGCGCGCCGGCTCGACCTCGCCGCGCCGATCGCCGAGGTCGCGCCCGGCGAAGCCGCCGCCGCCTTTGCGCGCGCGCTGCCGGTCGCGCCGCTCGCCGCCCGCGCCGACGCGAATCCGGGCGCGCCGAGCCCAGACTTCGCCGCTGCGACGCTCGAGTCGATCGAACGCGCCGTCGCTTCGGTGAAGTCCGGCGCGGCGCGCGCCGTCGTCACCAATCCGATCGCTAAGGCGACGCTTTACGCCGCCGGCTTCAAGTTTCCCGGCCATACCGAATTCCTCGGCGCGCTCGCTGAGCGCGAATGGGGCGGCAAGGCGCAGCCGGTGATGATGATCTGGTCGCCGGCGCTCGCCGTCGTGCCGATCACCATCCACATCGCAGTGAAGGACGCGCCACGGCTGCTGACGCGCGAGCTCATCGTCTCGACCGCGCGAATCGTCGCCGCCGATATGACCCGGCGCTTCGGCGTCGCGCGGCCGCGCCTCGCCTTCGCCGGGCTCAATCCGCACGCCGGCGAAGGCGGCGCGATGGGCCGCGAAGAGATCGAAACGATCGCGCCGGCGATCGCAACGCTCCGCGCCGAAGGCCTCGACGTCGTCGGTCCGCTGCCTGCCGACACGATGTTTCACGCCGCGGCGCGCGCGCGCTACGACGTCGCCCTGACCATGTATCACGACCAGGGCCTCATTCCGGCCAAGACGCTCGCCTTCGACAGCGGCGTCAACGTCACCCTCGGCCTGCCTTTCGTGCGCACGTCTCCCGATCACGGCACGGCGTTCGACATCGCCGGCAAGGGCATCGCCAGTCCGACGAGCCTGATCGCCGCCTTGAAGCTCGCGGCGCGTCTGGCGCCGTGAGCCTCGCCGCCGACGGCCTGCCGCCGCTGCGCGAAGTCGTCGCCGCGCACGGCCTCGCGGCGAAGAAATCGCTCGGCCAGAATTTCCTCTTCGACCTCAACCTGACCGGCCGCATCGCCCGCGCGAGCGGCCCGCTGGAGGGCATCGCCGTGGTCGAGATCGGCCCCGGTCCCGGCGGCCTGACGCGCGCGCTGCTCGCGCACGGCGCGCGAAAGGTGATCGCGATCGAGCGCGACGAACGCTGCCTTGCGGCGCTGGCCGAAATCGCCGCGCACTGGCCGGGTCGCCTGGAGATCATCGCCGGCGACGCGTTGACGACTGCGCCGGAGATGCTCGTCGCCGCCGCACAAGGGGCGCCGATCCGCATCTGCGCCAACCTGCCCTACAACATCGCGACCGTCCTGCTGACGCGCTGGCTCGAGGCTGACCCGTGGCCGCCGTTCTATGAGCGGCTGACGCTGATGTTCCAGCGCGAGGTCGCGCTCAGGATTGTCGCGACGCCGGCCGAGCGGGCAGACTACGGCCGACTCGCCGTGCTGGCGGGCTGGCGCGCGCGCGCGCGGCTGCTGTTCGACGTGCCGCCTGCCGCCTTCACGCCGCCGCCGAAGGTGACCTCGAGCGTCGTCGAGCTGATCCCGCGCGAGAGGCCCGAACCCTGCGACGGACGCCTGTTGTCGGCGGCGACCGCCGCCGCCTTCGGCCAACGCCGCAAGATGCTGCGCCAATCGCTGAAAGCGTTCGCCGCGGCCCAAGGCGTCGAACTCGCGGCGCTCATCGACGCCGCCGGCCTCGATCCGACGCGCCGCGCCGAGGAGATCGACGTCGCCGGGTTTTGCAAGCTGGCGCGAGCGGCCGAAGCGATGTCGGGGCGCTGACCGTCGTCGCGCGGCCGCGCTGGAGAGGCGACGCCGCTTTTCCGGCGAACGTGGGATTTCAGGGATTTGCAAGAAGGGTTTCTTCCGCCTCGCCGGGGCGCGGCGCTTTCGGCGCCTACCGGGTATCGCCGATTCTGATCGGCCGGTGGTTGATCGGCTGCGCCGCATCCAATAAAAGACCGATCAGTCGGTTTATTTGCTGAGGTTCACGTGCCTAAAATCAGCCAATCCCGTCGCGAGGCGCGCCGTCTGGACATCCTCGAGGCCGCGCTGGCGTGTTTCGCCGAGAATGGATTTCACCAGGTCGGCATGGCCGAGATCGTCCGCCGCTCGGGCATGAGTCACGGCGCCGTCTACAGCTACTTTCACAGCAAGGACGACATCATCGAGGCGCTCGCCGACGATCGCCATTCGCGCGAGGCGATCCTCAACGCCGCGGCGGCGAGCGACGACCCGCTGGCGGACTTGGTCGCGCTCGCGCGCGCCTACGCCGCTTCGCTCGCCGACCCATCGGCTGAACTGCGGCGCCGCGTCGGCGTCCACGGCTGGGCGGAAGCGCTGCGCAGCCCGCGCGTGCGCGTGCGCGTCGTCGAAGGGATCGCCATTCCGCGCGCGCTCGTCGCCGGGCTCGTCGCGCGCGCCCAGAGCGCCGGCCGCCTCACGCCGGACGTCGACGCCGACGCCTTGGCGCGCAGCCTCGTCGCGCTGTTCCAGGGCGTCACGCTGCAAGTTGTTTGGGGCGAACCCGTCGACCTCGACGCCTGCGCCGAAGTTGTTGAACGCATGCTGCGCGGCCTGGCGCCCGCTGCGCGCCCGACGCTTGAGCCGCGGGACGGGCCGTGACGGCGACAATCGTCGAATTCTTGCTCGGCCTCGTTGTCGGCCTCGGCGGCGGCCTGTCGTCAGGGCTGCTCGGCGTCAGTCCGGGCGGGGCGCTGACGGTGTTCTCGGCGCTGCTGATGGGCGCGGAGCAGCATGTCGCCCAGGGTCTGTCGCTGATTGCGCAAATTCCGCCGACCGGCCTCGCCGGACTGAGACGTTATCGCCGGGCCGGCGGCAAGATCCCAAGACGCTGGCTCGCGCCGCTGATCGTCGGCTTCGTCGCCGGCGGAATCGCCGGCGCGGCGGCCGCCGCGAGCGGTCCCGGCGGCGGCGTTGCGCTGGACCTATGTCGCCTATCTCATCGCGCTCGACGCGCTGCTCATCCTGCGCAGGCCGCGCCGCGAAGAGGACGATGCGCCGCGCCGCGATGGCCCGCCACTCGCCCGGCCGGCGCTGTTTGCCGTCGGCGCGCTCGCCGGGGTCTCTTCCGGGTTTCTCGGCATCGGCGGCGGACTGGCGATCGTCGCCGGTCTCGGCGCGGGGCTTGGCGCACCGCAGCGGCGCGCGCAGATGGCCGCCCTCGCGCTGACGCTGCTGCCGATGACCGCGCCCGCAGCTTACGTCTACTGGCGCGCCGGCTGGGCGGCGCCGTGGCCGGCGCTCGTCGGCGCGATTGTCGGGCTGTGGGCGGGCGCCGACGCGGGCGCCCGCGTCGCTCAGCGCGTCAGCGAGACGGCCTTGCGCCGTCTCGTCGTCGGCTTCGTCGCCGCCATGTCGGTCGCGATGGCCGCCAAGGCGCTCGCCTGAGGCGCGCCCTACTCCGCCGCAATTCTTCCTGTTCCCGCCGCCTTCAGCGCATGGTCGAGGTCGGCGAGGATGTCGTCGATGTGCTCGATGCCGATCGACAGGCGCACGTAACCTTCGGTCACGCCGGTGGCGAGTTGATCTTCGAGAGACAGCTGCGAGTGGGTCGTCGTCGCCGGATGGATGGCGAGCGAGCGCGCGTCGCCGATGTTGGCGACGTGGTAGAAGAGTTGCAGCGCGTCGATGAAGCGGCGCCCCGCATCGCGCCCGCCGGCGAGCTCGAAGCCGACTAGGCCGCCGAATCCGCCCTTGAGATATTTCTTCGCGCGCTCGAGCGCCTTGCCGCTTTGCAACGAGGGATAGATCACCTTGACCACTTCCGGCCGCTTGGCCAGCCACTGCGCCACCGCCTCGGCGTTCTTGCTGTGGCGCTCGATGCGCAGCGCCAGCGTCTCGATTCCCTGCAGGGTGAGGAAGGCGTTGAACGGCGACAGCGCCGAGCCGATGTCGCGCAGCAGCGTGACGCGCGCCTTGAGAACATAGGCGATCGGCCCCAGCGGCTTGACCGCCTCGCTCCACACCGCGCCGTGATAGGAGGGATCGGGCGTGTTGAGCGCCGGCTGGCGCTCGGCGAAATCGCCCCAGGGGAAATTGCCGCTGTCGACGATGAGGCCGCCGATCGAGGTGCCGTGGCCGCCGAGATATTTGGTCGAGGAATAGACGACGACCGCCGCGCCGTGGTCGAACGGTCGGGCGAGCAGCGGCGCGGCGGTGTTGTCGACAATCAGCGGAATGCCGAGCGGTCGGCCGATCGCCGCCACCTCGGCGATCGGGAAGACGGTCAGCTTCGGATTCGGCAGCGTCTCGGCGTAATAGGCGCGGGTGCGCGCGTCGGTGGCGCGACGGAAGTTCTCCGGATCGGCGGGGTCGACGAAGCGGACTTCGATGCCCTGATCCTTCAGCGTGTTGGCGAACAGGTTCCAGGTGCCGCCGTAGAGGTCGGTCGAAGAGACGACATTGTCGCCGACGCGGGCGAGGTTCTGCACCGACAACGCGCTCGCCGCCTGGCCGCTCGACACCGCCAGCGCCGCGACGCCCCCTTCGAGCGCGGCGACGCGCTTCTCCAGCACGTCGTTGGTTGGGTTCATGATGCGCGTGTAGATGTTGCCGAGCTCCTTGAGCGCGAACAGGTTGGCGGCGTGGTCGGCGCTCTGAAACTGGTACGACGTCGTCTGGTAGATCGGCACCGCAACCGAGCCCGTGCTCGGATCGGCGCGCCATCCCGCGTGAAGAGCGAGAGTTTCCGGCTTGTGCGGCGCTTGCGACATGATCGACTCCGGCAGCTTGACGCGAGGCTGTCGCCGTCGCGCGGAAGGAAAGGGCGTCGGCCTCAATAGCACGTCAGCGGGACGTTAATCAAAGGTTCGCCCAGCTCAGTTTTGTCATTCTATCGCGTTTGTCAACTGAAAAGCCGCGCCGCGCTTACAATTCGGCAAATCCGGCCGGCGTGAGCCGCAAGCGGTCGAGCGCGATCTTGACCCAGCCGCGCTCCACCGCGTGCGCGAGGGCGGCATCGTAATCGGCCACGCGGCCGAAGTTCCGTTCGATGAAATCGTGGCCGATGCGGCCGGCGGGCAAGCTTTCGCCCGGCCGCGTTCCGGCGGCGGCGAAAAGCGCCATCAGCGCGCGCGCATAGTCTTCGTCGGCGGGCAGCATGGTCGTCGCCTTCCCCCCCCTTCCGCGATTGGGATCGCCGATTGCGCCGCTTGTAAGGCCGCGGCGGATCGCCTCACGCCGCGCTCGGCGGACGCGCGCGCGGCTTGGCCTCGTCGTCGAGCGACACGTCCGGCTCGACGACGCCTGGCGCCAATCGAACTGCGCGTGGCGCGCCGCCGGTCTCGAACATCGCGTCGCGGATCGCCTCGGCGCGATCGACGAACCAGCCGCCGCACAGACCGAGCCGATCCCGGACGACCCACCGGGCATGACAATCCTGGCCGACGATGAGACGCGGAGGCAGCCGCGGCGTCACATTCGACATCAAACGCTCCTGGGGTAATCGCCCGTTCAGAGTCCGGCCAGCAAGGCGAGCCCGTTCGCGGCCACAGCGACCGACAGGACCACGACCAGCAGCCATCCAAGCCGATAGAGGAACGCGCCCGGCGTGAGGAACCCGGTGTCGGCGTTTTCGACGATCGAATTGCGCACGAAGCCGACTCCGCTGACGCGAGGAGTATCGGCGCCGGCGCATAAGGGATCGAGACGGACTTCGAGCCGCCACCATAAGGAAGCCGCAAAGCCGGGGCGGCGCCTAACTCTGCAGATCGAAGACGATCCGCAGGCCCGGCGCGTTGTCCTCGGCGGCGTAATCCATGGCGTGCAATTCGGCGATCGCCGCTGCGACGCTGAGACCGAGCCCGTCGCCGGGCGTCGAGCGCGCTGCGTCGAGGCGAAAGAAGCGCTCGAAAATGCGTTGACGCTCGGCTGCGGGCGCGCCGGGCCCGTCGTCGCTCACCGTCAGCCTTCCGCCGCCGCCGCGTCGCGCGCTGGCGACGACGATGCGCGTCCCCGACGGCGTGTGGCGCAGCGCATTGTCGACCACGTTGGCGACCATCTGCGTCAGCAGCTCGCGGTCGCCCGACAGCGGCAGCCCCTCGTCGAGTTCGGCGGTCAGCGTCTTGCCCTCCTCCTCGGCGGCGGGCTGAAACGCTTCGACGATGTCGCGCGCCACCGCGGCGAGATCGACCTGCCGGAAACCGGCGCGGCGCGCGCCCGACTCGATCTGGCCAATGCGCAGGATGGCGTTGAAGGTCGCCAGAACGGCGTGGATGTCGGCGATCGCCGCTTCGATCGCGGCGGCGGTCTCCGGGTGCGTCGTCTCGCGGCTCAACAGCGTCTCGAGCCGCTGCGCCATGCGCGTCAGCGGGCGGCGCAGATCGTGAGCGACCGCGGCGCCGACGGCCTTGTGCGCTTCGAGCAGCGACTCGATGCGGTCGAACATCAGATTGAAGGTGCGCGCGAGATGGTCGAGCTCGTCGTCGGCGCCCGTCTCGGGAATGCGCCGGCGCCAGTCGCCGGCGACGATGGCCTGCGCCGCGCTCCGCATCGCCTCAATTCGTCTGAGCGCCTGCGAGCTGAGCAGCATTCCGCCGATCGTGCCGAGGACGAGCGTCGCGGCGAGCGCCCAGGCGAAGGCTGAAAGCAGCGCATGGGTCGGCCCGCGCGCGCCGCGCCATTCGTCGGCGACGATCAACGCGCCGCCATCGTCGAGACGCGTGACCAGCGCACGCACGTCGACCGTGCTTTCGCCGTCCGGCTCGTCGCTCTCCGGCTCGCGCAGGTCGGTCCAACCGGCGGGGCCAGGCGGCGCAGCGAGTTCTCCGGCGGTCAGCTTGCCGTTGGCGTCGACGAGGCCGTAGGCGAATGAACCGCCGCGCGTGGCGATCAGCGCCTGCAGCCGGTCGCGGCCGTGCGCCGAATATTCCTTCATCAGCGCCGCGCTTTCGCCCTCGATGTCCTGGTCGATTTCCGTGGCGATCTGGGTGTGGACGACCGCGTAGACAACCGCCCCGAGAATGACGACCGAGACCGTGAACAGCGCGAGGTAGATCGCCGCGAGGCGAAAGCTCGATGTGCGGAACAGCCTAGTTTGGGGCACGCAGCGTGTATCCGGCGCCGCGCAGGGTGTGGATGAGCGGCGTCGCCTGGCCGCGATCCACTTTCGCCCGCAGGCGGCTGATGTGAGTCTCGACGATATTCGTCTGCGGGTCGAAATGGAACGACCAGACCTTCTCCAGCAGCATGCTGCGCGTCACCACCCGCCCCTCGCTGCGGATCAGGAACTCCAGTAGCTGGAATTCGCGCGGCTGCAAGTCGATCGCCTGCCCGCCGCGCTTCACCGTGCGGCGGATGAGGTCCATTTCGAGATCGCCGACGACGAGCACGGTCGGCTCGGCGCCCAGCGTCGGCCGCCGCGCCAGCGCGGTCACCCGCGCCATCAGCTCGGTGAAGGCGAAGGGCTTGACCAGATAATCGTCGCCGCCCGCCTCGAGGCCCTCGACGCGCGCGTCGATGCCGGAGAGAGAAGTCAGAAACAGCGCCGGCGTCGCCGACCCGGCCGCGCGCATCGCCTTGACCAGGCTGAGCCCGTCGAGCTCCGGCAGCATGCGGTCGACGATGACGACATCGTAGCGCTGCGGTCCGGTCGCCATCACCAGCCCGTCGCGGCCGTTGCGGGCGACGTCCGCCTCATGGCCGCGTTCGGCGATCCCGCTGGCGAGGAACGTCGCGCCGTCCTCGTCGTCTTCGATGATGAGGACTTTCATTCGGCCGGCGCCGTATGGGTGCGGCGCCGCCTACGGACCCAGAACATGCGGGCGAAGATGCGGTCGCCGCGCGCCTGATGGAGGAGCGCCGCCGACGCGTGCGCGATCAGATACGCCCACATCACATTCCCAGCCAGCTTATGCGCCATCAGCAGGATGCGCCCATAGGGCGTGCCGGTAAAGAGGGCGAACCAGACGGCGCCGCTCATCGCCAGGAAAGTGGCGAGCAGCAGCCCGAGGCCATGAACGGCGCTCGACAGCGCGTCGAGATGCGGCGGCGGCGCCCTGAGGGCCGCGAGCGCCCGGACAATCGCCCGAATGTCGGCCGCCACATCGGCCAGGCGCTCGGCCGAGAACCACGGGAAGAGCTGCTGCAGAGGCGTCTCGCGCTCGTCGCGGATTAGCATCCACAGCCAGAACAGCATCAGCACGGCGAGGCCGACGAGGCCGACCTGCTGATGCAGCGCGAACGGCCAGTCAGGATCCTCGCCCGGCAGCGGGCGCTCCATGACGAGGCTGGTCAGCAGTTGCTCGACCACCGTCAGCAGCACGGCGAGGTGGAGGACGCGGGTCAGGTGAGAGCGGGCGATGGACATGGGTCGATCTCGCGAAGAAAAGCGGCTTGTGGGGTCTGAGGCGCTCGCCGGTGGGCTCAGTTCTTCAGCGCGTCGTGGCAGGAGCGGCAGTCGCCCGCCAAGCGCTGGAAAC
>NZ_JBEKVH010000056.1:0-21849 GCF_049514155.1 Roseiarcus sp.
GACCCGGCTTTCCCGGCAGGAACAAGCCGAACTCGCGACGTCTGTCGCATTGCTCAAGCGGCTCATCGACGACTGAGCGCGTTTCGGCGGCGTCCACCCGGCCGCCCGTCGTCAAATTCAAGGGATATGCCCGTGGCGCTGACCATGCTCGACCCCAAGACCGCCCTGATCGTCGTCGACCTGCAAAAGGGCGTCGTCGGCCTGCCTCTCGTTCATCCGATCGACGCGGTCATTGCGCGGGCCTGCGCGCTGGCCGACGCCTTCCGCGCGCGCGGCCTGCCGGTGGCGCTGGTCAACGTCGTCGGCGGGGCGCCGGGGCGAACGGAACAGCCGCGTCCAACCGGTCCCCGTCCGGAAGGATGGAGCGACCTCATCCCGGAGCTGAACCGACAACCCGACGACATCGTCGTGACGAAGCGGACCTGGGGCGCGTTCGCCAGCACCGACCTCGAAGCCCAGTTGAAAGCGCGGGGCGTCACCCAGGTGGCGATCGCCGGCGTCGCCACCGCAACCGGCGTCGAATCGACCGCGCGCCAGGCCTACGAGCAAGGCTTCAACGTCACCCTCGCCATCGACGCCATGACCGACAGGCGTCCCGAGGCTCACGACTACAGCATCAGCAACATTTTCCCGCGGCTCGGCGAAACCGGGACGAGCCAGGACATCATCGATCTGCTGCCGAAAAGGAGCGCCTGAAATGCCTTGGTTTTCGCTCGTGGCCTATGTCTTTGGCGGCGCCTTTCTCGCCAACGCGATCCCGCATTTCGTCAGCGGCATGATGGGCAAGCCGTTCCAGACCCCGTTCGCCAAGCCGCCGGGGCAGGGCCTCTCCTCGTCGACGATCAACGCGCTGTGGGGCCTTTTCAATCTCGTCGTCGGCTATGTCCTGGTCTGCCGCGTCGGCGATTTCGACCTCAGGGCCACCAGCGACGTCGTCGCGCTCGGCTTGGGCGCGCTGACGATGGCGCTTGTTTCGGCGCGAGGGTTCGGCCGCTTCAACGGCGGCAATGCGCCGGAGCGTCGATGACGACGCCCTTCACCGGCGTCTTCCGGTCCCTGCGCGGCTTCAACTATCGAGTCTGGACGGCCGGCGCCTTCGTCTCCAATGTCGGCACCTGGGTGCAGCGGACGGCCCAGAACTGGCTGGTGTTCACCCAACTCACCGATCACGACGCGTCGGCCGTCGGCCTGGTCATGGCGCTGCAGTTCGGGCCGCAGTTGCTTCTCCTGCCCTGGACGGGCTTCGCCGCCGACCATTTCAATCAACGCAGGCTGCTGATCGCCACACAGGCGACGATGGGCGGCCTCGCGCTGGCGCTGGGCCTCCTCACCGTGACTGGCGCCGTCCAACTCTGGCATGTCTACGTCTTCGCCTTCCTGTTCGGCGGCGCGGCGGCGTTCGATGCGCCGGTGCGCCAGACCTTCGTCGCGGAACTGGTGGGCGACGCGGATCTGCACAACGCGGTTTCGCTCAACTCGACCTCGTTCAACGCCGCGCGGATGATCGGCCCGGCTGCCGCTGGGGTGGTCATCGCTGCGATCGGGACCGGCTGGGCCTTTCTGATCAACGGCGTCTCTTTTGTCGCGGTGCTGATCTCTCTGACCTCACTGCGTCTTTCCGAGCTTCGCCCGAATGCAAGGGCTCGCAGCGCCAAGGGGAGCTTCACCGAGGGGTTCCGCTATGTCTGGGGTCGCGCCGATCTCATGATGATCCTGGCGATTCTATTCTTGATCGGCACCTTCGGCCTGAACTTCTCGATCTTCATCGCGACCATGGCGGTCGGCATTTTCCACGCCGACGCCCGCGGCTATGGCCTGCTGTCGTCGATCATGGCGATCGGCACGGTGGCGGGCGCGCTGATGGGCGCGAGCCGTGAAAAGCCGCGGTTCAGCCTGCTGCTGGTCGGCGCCGGCGCGTTCGGACTCGGTTGCGGATTGGCCGCGCTCGCCCCGAACTATTGGGTCTTCGCCGGCGCGCTCGTCGTCATCGGCGCGGCCGCCTTGACGCTGACCAACACGACCAACAGCCTGATGCAACTCTCCACCGAGCCCGCCATGCGTGGACGGGTGATGGCGCTGCGCGTCGGCGTTGCGCTCGGCGGCACGCCGATCGGGGCGCCGATCGTCGGCTGGGTGGCGGACGCTTTCGGGCCGCGCTGGGCGCTCGGCGTCGGCGCGGCTTCGGGCTTTGCGGCCGCCGCGGTGGCCATTTACGCTTTGGCGCGTCGGATCGACCGGCCGCTTCCGCGTCGACCAACCGCTGGTTGCGAAGGCGCCGCGGGAGATTGATCGCGCCAGGCGCCGCGGCGCGCCTCACTACCGCCCGGCCGCCTGAAAGCCCCATTCCAGCAGCCGGCGCGCTTCGCGGGCGCGTTCGTCTTCGGTGCGGGCGCCGTTGAGGACCAGGATCAACCTGCGGCCGCCCTGGACGGCCGAGCCGACCAGGCCGAAGCCGCTTTGGCCGAGATGGCCGGTCTTCACCCCGTCGGCGCCGATCGCCATGGCGAGCAGCGGGTTGCGGTTCGGCTGGCGGACGCCGTTCCAGACGAACTCGGGCTCGCCGAAATACGGGTAGAACTGCGGATACGTGCGGATCACATAGGCGGCGAGGCGCGCCATGTCGCGCGCGGTCACGGTCTGCCGCGGACTGCCCTCGCCCCAGGCGTTGGCGAAATGCGAGCGGGTCATCCCCAACTCGCGGGCGCGCTGGTTCATCAAGGCGACGAAGGCTTCTTCCGAGCCGGCGACGCGCTCGGCCAAGGCGATCGCGGCGTCGTTGCCCGAGGCGATGACGAGACCGCGCAGAAGATCGTCGACGCGGACGAGCGAGCCGGCCTGAGCGAACATGCTGGAGCCGCCGGATTCGGCGTCGCCCTCGCGCGCCGCGCGCGGCGAGATCGGCGCGGAATCGTCGAGCCTCAGCCGGCCTTCGACAATGGCGCGGAAGACGACCTCGGCGGTGAGGATCTTCGTCGTCGACGCCGGCGACATCGGCGCGTCGGCGTTCTTGGCGAACAAGGTCGCGCCGCTGTCGAAGTCGACCAGCAACGCGTAAGGGACGCTCGTCTGCGGCGCGGCGGCGCGCCCGGGCCCGAGGCCGGCGAGCAGCAGCAGCGAGGCGAGCGCGACGAGGACGGCGGGGCGGATCATGGCGAAGCCAAGGAGGTTCAGGGTCGCATAGAAGGCCGGCTCGCCGCGGGCGGCAAGGGCTTCGCCGCGCCGTGCGCCTCTTTTGTAGTCGCGCGCGCTGAGCGCGGCCGGCGCGGCCAGCGGCCGCGCCTACAAAGGCGCCGGCTTCACTTCGAGTGGGCGAAGTCCCAATAGAGTTGGCGGGCGCGGCGGAAGAGGGGGCCGGGCTGCAGGCTGCGGCTCTCGATGCGCTTGACCGGCGAGACCTTGCCGTAATTGCCGACGACGAAGATTTCGTCGGCGGAATCGAAATCGGCGAAGGCGAGCGTCGTCTCGTGCGCCTCGATTCCGTCGGCCTTGAGCAGCTTCAGCACCCGCTGGCGGGTGACCCCGTTGAGGAACGAGCCGTTGACGGCGGGCGTCATGACGATCCCGTCGCGCGCCAGGAAAACATTGGCGGTGGCGAGCTCGGCGACATTGCCCAGCATGTCGGCGAGCAGGCAATTGTCGAAACCGCGCGAACGCGCTTCCATCAGCGCCCGCGCATTGTTGGGATAGAGGCAGCCGGCCTTGGCGTCGATCGGCATCGTGATCGCCAGCGGCTTGGCGTAGCGCGAGCGGGTGATCGCGATACCCGAAAGATCGCTCAGCGCCGCCTCGTAGATGGTCAGCAGGAACTTGGTCGATTCCGGGTCGGGCGGCACCGAGCCCGGCCCGTTGCGCTCGGCCCAATACATCGGCCGGATATAGAGCTCAGTCCCCGGCGCGAACTTCTTGATCCCGTCCCAGGCGAGCTGCTCGATCGCCTCCGCCGTCATCGTCGGCTTCAGCCACATCGTCTTGGCGGAATGATTGACCCGCGCGCAATGGCGGTCGAGATCGGGCGCGACGCCCTCAAAAGCGCGCGCGCCGTCGAACACGCTGGAGGCGAGCCAGAAGGCGTGGTCGCGCGGGCCCAGAATCGGCGGATTGCCCTCGATCCAGCGGCCTTCATAGAAAGTGAACGTCTGCGACCATTCGGACATGAGCGGCTTGCCTCGGCTGGAGCTTGCGGACCGGGAAGGCCTGACAATGCCTCCGCAGGCGCGCGGGATAAAGGCGCTTGTCGCCGCAGGGTTAGCCGGGGCTCGCGCCGTGGCGCGGCCGTCCCGGGCCGCGGCGCCGCTGCGGGCGCGGAGGCCCGCGCCACTGTGGGCGTCAGCCGGCGCGGCGGATGAGGAAGCGGAAGACGCCGTCGCGCTCGTCGCTTTCGACCAGCGCGTCGCCGCTCGCCTGGCAGAAGGCTTCGAAGTCGATCGGGCTCAGCGGGTCGTCGGCGAAGACTTCGAGCGCGCTTCCCGGCGGCAGCGCGCTGAGCGTCTTCCTGGCGCGCAGGATCGGCAGCGGGCAATGGAGTCCGCGCAGGTCGAGCGTCACGTCGGCCAAGCCGCGCCCCTCCTCAAACAAAGGCGAAGACGGCGCTCGCCGTCGCCGTCGCGTCCGGCGCATCGCCGAAATCGGCGAGCCGGTATTCGGCGAGAAGGCTGAGCCGCGCGCGCGGCAGCGGCGCGCGTCCCGGGTCGCCGATCCGCGCGGCGATTCCGGCCAGGCGGCAGCGATCGAGAAATGCGGTCGCGCGCGCCGCGAGTCCCGCCTCGTAGAACAGGTCGCCGACCAGGACGAGATCGACGTCGGGCGCGGGCCCGTCGAGCGGATCGCCGCAGACGGCTTCGACCGCGACCGCGTTGGCCTCGGCGTTGAGCGCGATCGCGGCCATCGCGTCGGGGTCGACGTCGATCGCGGTCGCCTGGCGCGCGCCCGCCTTCATCGCCGCGATCGCGACCAGCCCGCCGCCCGCGCCGAGATCGAGGACGCGCTTTCCCGCCACGGTCTCGGGATGATCGAGCAGATAGCGCGCCAGCGCCAGGCCGCCGGCCCAGGGATAGGCCCAATAGGGCGCGCCGCCGCCCGAGGCGAGCCGGGCAAGACCGCTCGCCGGGCCGGCGCGGTAGAGACGAAGCTCGGGCAGCAGCGCCGGCGTCGCCAGCGTCAGCCGGGCGCCGAGGATTTCGCGCCGCGGGCGCGAGCGAGGGGGCGTTTGAGCGAGAATGCGCGTCACCCGGTTAATCGCCCTGCGTAGCGGGAATGTGGAACGTCGTCAAAGCGTTGAAAGGGCGGCGCTTGCGCCCGGCGGCGATTTGGTTCATCGCAGGGGCGAAAAGCGAGGGGCCGCGCCATGAGGGGGCGCGCGTCCGGGGACCAATCCGCATCATGCTCAGCAAAGACGACATTCTCGCCGCGCTCGCTTCCGTGCCGGGGCCGGACGGCAAGACGCCGCTCAACCAATCGGGCGCGATCGACGGCGTGACGATCCGCGACGGCAAGGTCTTCGTCGCCATTCGCGTCCATCCGGCGCGGGCGCGCGAATTGGAGGGGATGCGCGCCGCCGCCGAGGCGCGGATCAAGGCGCTTGCCGGCGTCGCCTCGGCGCTGGTGACGCTGACCGCCGAGAGCGAGGGCGCGCCGGCGCCGGCGGCGGCGGGCGGCCATGCGCATCGACGGGGGCCGGAAACGCGGGCGATCCCCGGCGTCGCCAAGATCATTGCGGTCGCCTCGGGCAAGGGCGGCGTCGGCAAGTCGACCACCGCCTGCAATCTCGCGCTCGGCCTCGCCGCGCTCGGACTGAAAGTCGGCGTGCTCGACGCCGACGTGTTCGGTCCGTCGATGCCGCGGCTGTTCGGCGTAAGCGGCAAGCCCGATCTCGCGCCCGACGGCCAGAAGCTGAAGCCGATGGAGGCGTTCGGCGTCAAACTGATGTCGATCGGCTTCCTGGTCGACGAGAACGCCGCGGTGGTGTGGCGCGGGCCGATGGTGATGTCGGCGCTGAACCAGTTTCTGCGCGAGGTCGAATGGGGCGAACTCGACGTGCTGGTCGTCGACATGCCGCCGGGCACCGGCGACGCGCAATTGACGATGGCGCAGAACGTGCCGCTGTCGGGCGCGGTGATCGTCTCGACGCCGCAGGATCTGTCGCTGATCGACGCGCGCCGCGGCATGGCGATGTTCCGGCAGGTCAACGTGCCGCTCATCGGCGTGGTCGAGAACATGAGCTATTTCATCTGCCCGCATTGCGGCGGCCGCTCCGACATCTTCGCCCACGGCGGCGCCCGTCACGAGGCCGAGGCGCATGGCGCGCCGTTCCTCGGCGAGATTCCGCTCGACATGACGATTCGCGAGACGTCGGATGGCGGCGCGCCGATCGTCGTCAGCGCGCCGGCGAGCCCGCAGGCCAAAGCCTATCTCGCCGTCGCCGAGCGCGTGCGCGAGGCCCTGTTCGCCGGCGCCGCCCAGCGCGCCGCGCCGCGCATCGTGATCGAGTGAATCCTTCCCCCCTTGCGGGGGAAGGCAGCCGGCGTCAGCCGGCCGGATGAGGGGCGCGCGCCGCAGGCGCTGCAGGCCGCGGCCGTTGGCCGCGCGACGCGCTCGCCGAGCGCGTCGACAAGGACAGCGGCGCTTCGTCGAAGGATCGAGGAGTCTTTCATGCCTGACCAGACGCCCGACCCCACTCCGACCGAACTGCGCCTGCGTGAGGGCGGCCGCGTGCTGCGGGTGAGCTACGACGGCGGGATGATGGTCGACATCGCCGCCGAGCGGCTGCGGGCGGCGACCCCGAGCGCCGACAAGAGCGAAGCGCCCGCCGGGGTGACGATCGTCGGCGTCGAGACGATCGGCAATTATGCGGCGCGCTTCGCCTTCAGCGACGGCCACGACACCGGGCTCTACACCTGGAAGCTGCTGCGCGAGCTGG
Source organism: Roseiarcus sp. (assembly GCF_049514155.1). Taxonomy (GTDB): domain Bacteria; phylum Pseudomonadota; class Alphaproteobacteria; order Rhizobiales; family Beijerinckiaceae; genus Roseiarcus. Next base: position 6,917 of record NZ_JBEKVH010000056.1, read on the forward strand.
CGACGACCTGACGGGGGCCGCCTCACCGCTCCGGCGGCGCGCTGGCGCCGAGGCCGAGCGAGCGCTGCATCATCACCGAGTCGGTCCAATGGCCGAACTTGTAGCCGACCGACGGCAGCCGTCCGACCTCATGGAAGCCGAACGACTTGTGCAGCCTGAACGACGCCTCGTTGGCGCCGTCGATGTAGCCGATCATCTGGCGATAGCCGCCCGCGGCGCAGGCGTCGACCAAGGCGGCGAGCAGCATGCGGCCGATGCCGCGGCCGAGGCGGTCGTTGCGGACGTAGATCGAATGCTTGACCGTGTAGCGGTAGGCGGGCCGCTTGCGGAACGGCACGGCGTAGGCGTAGCCGACCACTTCGCCCGCCTGCTCGGCGACGACATGCGGCAGCCGGCCGCGCTGCATGTTCTTGCGGCGGCGCTTGAGGTCGTCGGCGTCGGGCGCGTCGCTGTCGCCGTCGTAGTTGGGATCGACGCCGTTGCGGATGTGATGGAGATAGATCGCCAGCATCGCCGGAACGTCGGCCTCGCGCGACGGGCGCACGAAGACGGACGGCTGGGCGAGCGGCGGGGTGAGGTCGGGAGCGGGCGAACGGGTGGCGGTCATCGGCGAGCCAGATGGCGCAAGACGCGGCGTTGCGCAAGGGGCGAAGGAGTCACTCCTTCACGACGTAGGTGCGGAAGCGGATCGCGCCCTTGTCGTCGACTTCCCGGTAGAGGCCCTGGATTTCGGACTCGAAGCCGGGGAAGAGATTGGCGGCGCGCTCGAAGGTCTTGAGATAGTCGATCATCGGCCGCGTCCGCGGGCCGAGCCGCTCGCCCGGAACGATCGTCGCGATGCCGGGCGGATAGACGACGAACAGCGTCGTCGCGATCCGCCCTTCGAGCGCGTCGAGCGTCACGTAGTCGACATTGTTGCGCACCAGATGGCGCGAGGCCGCGCGCGGCGTCATCACCATTTCCGGCAGGTGATCGGCCTTGAACTGCGCCCGCTGCAGGCCGCTGACATCGGCCTCGCGGAAGAAGCCGTGCATTTCGCCGCAAAGGTCGCGCAACCGTTTGCCGTGATAGCGCGCCGGCCGCCGCGCGACGAATTCCGGCATCAGGTCGTCGAGCAGCGCGTTGTCGTCGTGCAGGCGCTTGAACGCCACCAGCGACGACACCAGTGTGCCGGCCTTGCTCGATTCGACGCCCGGCGTGAGCAGGAACAGCAGCGAGTTGAGGTCGTTCTTCTCCGGCACGACCCGGTTCTCGCGCAGATATTGCGCCACCACCGGCGCCGGCACGCCGTGCGCCTCGTAGGCGCCGGTTTTGCGGTCGAAGCCCGGCGTCAGCAGCGTCAGCTTGGCCGGATCGGTGATGGCGAAGCCTGGCTCCAACCCGCCGAAGCCGTGCCAGGCCTCGCCCGGCGCGAGCTCCCAATAGCGCGCGTCGCGCGCCAGCAGATCGGTCGACACGCTCTCCCACGCCACGACATGGGCCGCGCCTTGGTTGGCGACGTCGGGAATGGCGACGCGGTCGGGCACGAACGGGTCGAAGAACCAGCGCCGCGCCGGATCGCGCTCCTTCTCATCGAACTCGCGCTTCACCGCGCGCAGCTTCTTGCGCAGCTCGATGCCGAGCCGGATCGTGTCGTCCCACAGCACTTCGCCGGAACGCCCCTTCATCATCTGCGCGCCGACGTCGAGCGAGGCGAACAGCGGGTAGAAGGGCGAGGTCGAGGCGTGCTGCATGAAGCCTTCGTTGAAGCGGCGATGCTCGACGCGGCGCTGCTGGCCCTTGATGTGGCGGTCGCGGACATGGATCTGCGAGGCCTGCGAAAAGCTCGCGAGCTGCTTGTGCGCCGACTGGGTCGCGACGATCCCCGGCGAGGCCTCGTCGAGGCCCTTCAGCCCCATCGCGAATCGCCGCTCGTAGAGCGGATGGAATTTCATGAAGCCGGCCCAGGCCTCGTCGAACAGGATGTAGTCGCACAAATGGCCGATGCGCTCGACGATGCGCTCGGCGTCGTAGATCGTGCCGTCGTAGGTGCATTGCTCGATCACCGCGACGCGGAACGGCCGCTCGCGCTTCCATGCCTCCGGGTCCTTGACCAGCGGATTGGCGCGGATCGCTTCGCGGATCGCCTTCTCGTCGAAGGCGTCGGCGCGAATCGGGCCGATCAGGCCGTGGGCGTTGCGTTCGGTCGACAGGAAGATCGGCACGCCGCCGCAGATCAGCAGCGCGCCGTGATGGGCGGCCTTGTGGTTGTTGCGGTCAAACAGCACCAGGTCGTCTTCGGCGACCAGGTTGCCGAGCACGATCTTGTTCGAGGTCGAGGTGCCGTTGAGGACGAAATAGGTCTTCTCGGCCCCGAAGATCGCCGCCGCCTCCTTCTGCGCCTTCAATGCCGGCCCCTCGTGGGTGAGCAGGTCGCCAAGCTCGAGGATCGAATTGTCGAGGTCGTCGCGGAACACCGCCTCGCCGAGGTGTTCGACGAAGATGCGGCCGATCGGGCTGCGCGAGTAGAAGATGCCGCCGTTGTGGCCGGGGCAGGTCCAGAGCTGGTTGCCTTCCTCGGCGTAGTCGACGAGGGCGCCGAAGAACGGCGTCTTCAGCGTTTCGGCGTATTGCTTCAGGCGCGAGACCAGGTTCTTGGCGATGAACTCCGGCGTCTCCTCAGCGAGGAAGACGTAGCCGTCGATGAAGTCGAGCACTTCGACCGGGATGTCCTCGAAACGCTTGCGCCGCACGAGGATCATGATCGGCATTTCCAGGCCGCGTTTGCGCATCAGGTTGATCAGCGAAGCGGCCTTGCCTTCGAGGCCCTTCTTGCCCCAATCAACCACCATGCAGCCGATCGCGGCGTCGGTCTGCACGGCGATCTCCGCGTCCTCGAGGCGTCGCGCCTTGATGACCTGGAAGCCCATGCGTTCGATGGCGGCGATGATCTGGTTGACCCGAAGGCCCTCCAGATCGTCGGCGTCGAACATCGGCGCCGAGAACAGGAAGGTGAACCGCTGGAAAAAATTCATGGTGGCGCGCCTCGGCGGCTCGAATTCGTGCGCGCGAAACGCGCCGGCCAGCCGCCCGCTCTGCTGAGACAGCAACTCCATGACAGAACCATGACGGGAATGACAAGCCCGACTGTCGATTGAGGGAAAGAAAGACAATGCTGAAGCTCGAATTCAAACGCGCCGCGCTGGTGGCGATCGACCTGCAGAAGGGCGTCCTCGGCATGCCGATCGCCCCGCATCCGGCGGCGGCGGTGGTCGCCAATTCGACCCGGCTCGCCGAAGCGCTGGCGCGCGCTGGCGGGCTGGTCGTCCGCGTCCACGTCGGCTTCTCGGCCGACGGCGCCGACCGGCTCAAGCAGGAGGTCGACCAGCCGATGGCGGGCGGCCCACGTCCGCCCGACTGGATGGACTTCGTTCCTGAAGTCGCGGCGTGGCCGGCGGCGATCGAAATCGTCAAGCGCCAGTGGGGCGCCTTCCACGGCGCCGAGCTCGATCTGCAGCTGAGGCGCCGCGGGCTCGACACGATCGTGCTGACCGGCGTCGCCACCAATCTCGGCGTCGAGCAGACGGCGCGCGAGGCCTGGCAGCTCGGCTATTCGGTCGTCGTCGCCGAGGACGCGACAAGCTCATCGCTCGGCGAGGCGGCGCACCGCTTCGCCATCGAGACGATCCTGCCGCGGATTGCGCGGGTGCGGTCGACCGAGGCGATCCTCGCCGCGCTGGCGTGAGAAAGCGACTCGCCCTCATCCAGCGCTTCGCGCTGGTCCCTACCACCGCGCTCACGCGCGGTCCCCCTCCCCCGCGAAGCGGGGGAGGATGGCGCGTCGCGTCACCTCAAGTGCGGCTTGATCAGCGACAGGTCGGCCGGGCCGAGGCGGTCGTTCGCCGTCTGCGCCTGATGCCAATAGGGGTAGAGCAGCGTCGGCAGACTGACCTTGTCGAGCCGCGCGCGTTCCGCCGCGGTCAGCTTGACGTTGGCGGCGCCGAGATTGTCCTTGATCTGCGCCTCGGTGCGTCCGCCGATGATGACGGTGGTGACGGCGGGGCGACCGAGCAGCCAAGCGAGCGCGATCTGCGCCGCCGACACCTTGTGCGCTTCGGCGACGGCGACGAGCTCGTCGACGATGTCCCACAGCTTGTTCTCGTCGGCGATCGGCGGCTCCGTCCAGCCGGCCGCCAGGCGCGTGTCGCCGGGCGTGGCCTTGTTGCGCCGGTGCTTGCCCGACAGCAGGCCGCCGGCGAGCGGGCTCCACACCAGCACGCCGAGCTTCTGGTCGATCGAAATCGGGATCAGCTCGTATTCGGCTTCGCGCGCCTGCAGCGTGTAGTGGATCTGCTGCGACACGAACGGAATGCGGCCTTCGCGGCGCGCAATCTCGAGCGCCTTCATCACGTGCCAGCCGGAGAAGTTGGAGCAGCCGACGTAGCGCACCTTGCCCGCGCGCACGAGGTTGTCGAGCGCCTCGAGCGTCTCCTCGAGCGGCGTCAGCCCGTCCCACTGGTGGACCTGATAGAGGTCGATGACGTCGGTGCGCAGCCGCTTGAGGCTCGCCTCGCAGGCGCGGATCAGGTGCCAGCGCGACAGGCCCTTGTCGTTGGGGCCCGGGCCCATGGTGAAGCGCGCCTTGGAGGCGATCAGCATGCCGGGCGGCCGCTTGGCGCCCATCGCCTCGCCGAGAATTTCTTCGGCCAGCCCAGCCGAATAGATGTCAGCGGTGTCGATCAGATTGACGCCGGCGTCGGCGACGAGGTCGATCAGCCGACGCGCTTCGGCGAGCGAGACCGCGCCGATCTTGGCGAAGCCGCCCTGGCCGCCAAAGGTCATCGTTCCCAGCGTCAGCTCCGAGATCATCAGTCCCGAATTGCCCAACTGTCGGTATTCCATCGTCATTCTCCATTGGCGCAACGCAGTCGGGCGGCCGGCGCAATCGCAAGCCGCCACTTCGCCTTTGCGCGGCGTTTGGCCGGAATAGACACGCGAACCGATCCGGCGCGTGGGCGTCGGCTGGCCGCGGCGGTTTATCTTAGCTGCCCTCGCCGCGTGGCGGGAGAGGGCGGGGGAAAACAGGCCATCCGAGGGTAAAACTTGCCGTGGCGGCCGAGCAGGTACTAACATGCCAGCATCGCCCGTGCCACGACAAATCGGATCACGATCGTGAGAGCCCTTCTCTGCCCCAGCCCGCGCAAACTCGCCCTCGTCGAGCGGCCGACGCCGGTCGCCGCGCCGGACGCGCCGCTGGTGCGCATAAAGCGGGCAGGCGTTTGCGGCACCGATCTGCATATTTTCGAGGGCACGCAGCCCTATTTCGAATATCCGCGCGTGATCGGCCACGAGCTCGGCGGCGAGATCGCGGCGGTCGCCGGGCCGAGCCGTTTCCACGTCGGCCAACAGGTCACGGTCCTTCCCTATGTCGCCTGCGGCGCCTGCGTCGCCTGCCGGCGCGGCAAGCCGAATTGCTGCCAGCGCATGAACGTGATCGGCGTCCACAGCGACGGCGGCTTCGCCGATTGGCTCACCGTGCCGGAGGACAATCTCATCGACGCCGAGGGCGTCACCCTCGATGAGGCGGCGATGGCCGAATTCCTCGCCATCGGCGCGCATGCGGCGCGGCGCGGGGCGGTGGCGCCCGGCCAGAAGGCCGTGGTCGTCGGCGCCGGCCCGATCGGCCTCGCCACGGCGATCTTCGCCCGCGCGCGCGGCGGCGACGTGACGATGCTCGACACCCGCGCCGACCGTCTCGCCTTTGCGCGCAAGGCGATCGGCATCGAACAGGCGATCGAGGCGGGCGAGGGCGCGCGCGACCGGCTGGCGGCGCTGACCGGCGGCGATTTCTTCGATTGCGTGTTCGACTGCACCGGCTCGCAGAAGGCGATGAACGCCGGCTTCACTCTGGTCGCCCACGGCGGCAGTTACGTGCTGGTCAGCATCGTGCGCGGCGACATCACGTTCGCCGATCCGGAGTTCCATAAACGCGAGACGACGCTGCTCGGCAGCCGCAACGCGACGCGGGCCGACTTCGAGACCGTGTTCGCCGCGCTGCGCTCCGGCGCGATCGCGACCGCGGCGCTCGCCACCCATCGCGCTTCGCTCGACGACGCGGCGCGCGTCTTTCCGCACTGGCTCGACCCGGCCAGCGGCGTCGTCAAAGCGCTAATCGAGATCTGACCGATGCCTTTTCCCATTCTGCAGTTCGGCACGAGCCGCTTCCTTCAGGCCCATTTCGATTATTTTGTCGCGCGCGGTTTCGTCGACGGGCCGGGGACGCGGCGGATCGCCGTCGTCCAGACGACGGCGTCGCTCGAGAGCGCGCGGCGCGTCGCCTTCTTCGACGCCGGTCGCCCCTATCGCATCCATGTGCGCGGCCTTGTCGGCGGCGCGGCGGTCGACGAATGGGAGGAGGTCGACAGCATCGGCCGCGGCGTCGACGCCAATGCCGACTGGGCGGCGGCGGAAAAGCTGTTCCTCAACGCGCGCTGGATCGTCTCGAACACCGGCGACCGCGGCTACGAGCTCGACCCGGCCGATCGGGCCGACAACGGCGTTCCGAAATCGTTTCCCGCCAAGCTCACCAAGCTGCTCTACGCCCGCTTCGCCGCCAGCCGCCCGGCGCCGACGCTGTTCCCCTGCGAGCTGATCGAAGGCAACGGCGACCGTCTGAAGGCGCTGACGCTGGACCTGGCGGCAAGTTGGAGTCTGCCGCAAGCCTTTCTGCGCTGGCTCGGCGACGACTGCGTATGGGTCAATTCGCTGGTCGACCGCATCGTCTCGGCGCCGCTGGAGCCCGCGGGCGCGGTCGCCGAGCCCTATTCGCTGTGGGCGGTCGAGAACCGGCCTGGATTGATCATGCCGTGCCGCCACCCGAGCGTCGTCGTCACCGACGATCTCAAACGCTACGAGCGGCTGAAGCTGTTCATCCTCAATCTCGGCCACACCTATCTCGCCGAATTGTGGAGCCGGCGCGGCGGCGCGGCGAACGAATTCGTGCGCGTGGCGCTCGCCGACCCGGCCACGCTCGCCGAGCTCAACGACCTCTACGATCGCGAGGTGCTGCCGGTCTTCGACGGGCTCGGCATGGGCGAAGCGGCGCGCGCCTACCGCGCGTCGGTCATCGAACGCTTCCGCAATCCGTTCCTCGACCACAGACTCGCCGACATTTTCACCAATCATGCGGCGAAGAAGCAGCGCCGCTTCGGCGGGCTTGTCGCCTTGGCCGAGCAGCACGGCGTCGCCGTCGCCCAGCCCCGCCTCAAGGCCGCGCTCGCGGCCTGAGGCGCGCCGCCCTGGCCGCGCCCCGGGCCCGAACGGTCGGCGGCCGCCCTTGCCGGCGGCGGGGGAAATAGTCCAATCTCCGCTCGCCCCGGCGCTTCAATGCGCCGCGCCCCAACCCCGGAGTTCCCTGTGATCGCTTTCCTTCCTTCCGCCGTCGTCCGTCTCGCCGCCGCGGCGGCGCTGGCTTTGGCGCTGTCGCCCGCCATTGCCGCGCCGACGCCGGCCGGGACGGTCGACATGGCGAAGGTGCTGCAGCCGGGGCCGCTGGCGGAACTGTCGCTCGGCGATCCCAACGGCGTGACGATGATCGAATACGGCTCGCTGACCTGTTCGCATTGCGCCACTTTCGCCACCGCCGTCTTCCCCGACTTCCAGAAGGCCTATGTCGACACCGGCAAGGTCCATTTCATTTTCCGCGAGTTCTCGCGCAACCCGCTCGACCTCGCCGCCTTCGTGCTGGCGCGCTGCGAAGGCGACGACAAGGCGCTGGCGACGATCGATCTGCTGTTCGCCGAGCAGGACAAGTGGGCCTTCGTCGAAAATCCGCTCGAGGCGCTGATCACGGCGCTGCGCCCGACCGGGATGAGTCACGATCAGGCGATGGCGTGCCTCAAGGACCAGTCGAAGGCCGACGCGCTCACCAAGGTCCTCAACGCGGCGGTCCAGGACGTGAAGGTGCAGGGCACGCCGACCTTCGTCGTCGACGGCAAGGTCTACGACGGAGAGTTGTCGACGGCCGATCTCGACGCGATCCTGAAGCCGCTGGTGAAGTAAGACCGTTCATCCTCCCCCGCAAAGCGGGGGAGGGGACCCCGCGTGAGCGCGGTGGAAGGGGAGCGCTCGCGCGAGCGCCGAAAGCGCTCGTCGAAAACGCGCGACGGCTGCGCCGACAATCTCACCACTGCAGCCATTTGCGTCCGGCGAGGGCGCCGGCGGCGACGACGATCAGCGTCGCCAGCGGATACCAGCTGGCGACGAACAGCGGCGAATCGTCGGTGCAATTGGTGGCGTAGATCGTCGCCGCGGCGCCGGCCGCCGCCGCGCCGGCGAGGGCGCCGGTCAGCGCCGGATGGCTCGGCGCGCCCGCCCGCATCGCGACGATCAGCGCGGCGAGCGGCGGGATCGACATCAGCGGGATCAGCGTCAGGCAGTGCAGGGCGTTGGTTCCGACCAGGCGCGTCATCCACAATTCGGACGGCGTCACGACGAGCTCGACGATCACCGCGCCGCCGAGCAGGACGAACGGGGCGACCAGCGCCGCCACCAGCGCGCCCGGCCGCGCCTCGGGCCTGAGCAGCCGGATCGCCAGCAAGGCGCTCGGCAGCAGCAGCGCCAGCGTGTCGACGAACTTGAGATCGAAGCGCATGGTGTGCGCGGCGGCGTCAAAATCGTGCCGCGGCCCGAGCGCCGTCATGAACAGCGCGGCGCTGATCGCCGCGCCGAGAACGAGCGCCAGCGCGACGCGGCGGCCGAGCCGGAGCGGGGGCGGCGGCGGTTCGGCGGCGAGCGCGGCGATGAGGTCGGCGGTCTTCATTGGGTCGCGCTCCGCCAGGCGATCGCCAGCGCCTTCAGCGCGCGGTGCAGCGCCACCCGCACCGCCACTTCGCTCATCGACAGGCGCGTCGCGGTCGCGGCGATCGACTGGCCTTCGAGCGAGATCGCGGTGACGATGTCGCGCTGGCGCGGCGCGAGCTTCAGCATCACCCGCTCGATGTCGCTGCGCATGTGCGGGTCGGGGTTCTCCGGCGCGGCGAGCACCGCCTCGAAATCCTCGATCGGCTCGGCGCGACGCACGCCGCGTCGCCGCATCGCGTCGATGATCTTGTGGCGGGCGATGGCGTTGACCCACGGCGCGAGCCTGGGCCCGCCGTCCCAGGTGCCCCGCTTCAGGTGGATCGCCAACAGAGTTTCCTGCACGACATCCTCGATATCCGCGTCGCCGACCCTGGCGCGGGCGAAGGCGCCGCGCGCCATCGCCCTGACCGATCGGCCAATCTCCTCGAGCAGCCGCCGATAGGCCGCCTCGTCGCCCGCCAGGGCGGCGCGCATGGCCGGCGCCCACTTGTCGTCGCCGGGACCCGCTGCGGGTGTCTCGCTCATGCCTGCTTCGTTCCGTCGCCGCGGTTTGTTACGCCGCCGGCGGACCCTTTTGTCGCGCTCCGGGCGCGCCGGACCGCCCGCGCCGTGTAACACGCGGCGGCCGCGCCGCGAAGACGCCGTTGACGGTTCAGCGGAGGTCGCCATGACAGGCCTGAAACTCGCCTCGACGCGCGGCGCCGGCCCCTTGCCGGGCCGCGCCGGCGTCGGCTTCAAGCCCGAGCATTTCGAGGCGATCCTCGCCGGGCCGCGCGAGGTCGGCTTCTTCGAAGTCCACGCCGAGACCTACATGGGCGACGGCGGCCCGCCGCATCGCCGACTGGAGGCGATCCGCGCCCGCTATCCGCTGTCGCTGCATGGGGTCGGGCTGTCGATCGGGTCCCCGAGGCCGCTCGACCGCGACCACCTCGCGCGGCTCGAGGGCCTGATCGGCCGCTATGAGCCGGCGCAGTTCTCCGAACACCTCGCCTGGTCGAGCCACGACGAGGGCTTCCTCGCCGACCTGCTGCCGTTGCCCTACGACGACGAGACGCTGGCCATCGTCAGCCGCCACATCGACCAGACCCAAGAGGCGCTCGGCTTGCGGATGCTGCTCGAGAACCCCTCGACCTACGTGCAGTTTTCCGACAGCGCGATCGCCGAGACCGAATTCCTCGCCGAGGTCGCGCGCCGCACCGGCTGCGGCCTGCTGCTCGACGTCAACAACGTCTACGTCAGCGCGACCAACCACGGCTTCGATCCCTTCGCCTATCTCGCCGCCTTCCCGCTTCGCCATGTCGGCGAAATCCATCTCGCCGGCTATGCCGACGCGACCGACGACCAAGGCGCGCCGTTGCTGATCGACGCCCACAATTCGCCGGTGCGGGCGGCGGTGTGGGCGCTCTACCAGGAGACGATCGGCCGATTGGGCCCGACGCCGACGCTGATCGAATGGGACAACGACGTTCCGCAATGGCCGGTGCTTGCCGCCGAGGCGCGCCGCGCCGATGCGGCGATGGCGCGCAGCGCCAACGCCAAGGGGTTGCGCCATGCCGTTTGAGGCGACGATCGCCAGCTTCGCGCGCGCGCTGGTCGACCCATCGCGACCCGCCCCCGCGGCGACGCAACGGCGCGACGGAAGGCCGGTCGAGCGCCGCTTCGCCGTCTACCGCAACAATGTCGCGGTGGCGCTGATCGGCGCGCTGGAGGCGCGTTATCCGGTCGTCCGGCGCCTGGTCGGCGACGATTTCTTCCGCGGCATGGCCGGCGCCTATGTCGCGGCGCAAAAGCCGCGCTCGCCGACGCTGATCCATTACGGCGACGGCTTCCCCGGCTTCGTCGCCGGCTTTCCGCCCGCCGGCGCGGTTCCCTTCCTCGCCGACGTGGCGCGGCTCGAGAACGCCTGGGTCGAGGCCTATCATTCCGCTGAAGCCGGCGCGCTCGGCCTCGACGCGCTGGCGGCGATCGCGCCTGACGGGTTTGAGTCCTTGCGCTTCCGGCCGCATCCGGCGGCGCGGCTGCTCAGCTTCGCCCACCCCGCCGCCTCGATCTGGGCCGCTTCGCAATGCGAGAGCGAGCCGCGCCCGCCCGAGACCTGGTCGGCCGAGGCGGCGCTGGTCACGCGGCCCGACGCCGACGTGTTCGTGCGCGTCCTGCCGCCGGGCGGCTTCGCCTTCGCCGCGGCGCTGTTTTCCGGCGCGAGCCTCGGCGAAGCCGCGGCGCTCGGCGGTGAGGGCTTCGACCCCGGCGCCCATCTCGTCGGCCTCGTCGAGGCCGGCGCGTTCCAGTCCCCGATCTCAAAGGAGCCCTGACGATCATGACCGCTGACGCCCCCTCGGCGCCGCTGATGCGCGCCAACCCGATCGCTCGCTTGACCGAGGCCTTGTTCGGCTGGCTGCCGATGTCGCTCGCCATGCTGGCGTTGCGCTTCGCCCTCGCCGTGCCGTTCTGGAAGTCGGGCATGACGAAATGGGACGGCTTTCTCACGCTCTCCTTCGGCGCGCAGCAATTGTTCGTCGACGAGTTCAAGCTGCATCTGTTCGGCGGCGAATATGCCTTTCCGTTCCCCGAGACGATGGCGACGCTGTCGGCGCTCGGCGAGACCATCCTGCCGGTGCTGCTCGTCTTCGGGTTCGCGACCCGCTACGCGGCGCTCGGCATCCTGGCGATGACGGCGATCATCCAGCTCACCGTGCCCGACGGCTGGGCCAATTTCCATCTGCCGTGGGCGGCGATGGCGCTGTCGATCATGACCTTCGGTCCGGGCCGGATCGCGCTCGATCGCGTCCTCGGGCTGGAGCGCGGCCGCGGCTAAGGCGCGATCGCGCCGCGTAAGCCCGCGCCGCGCGCGCGCGCCGCGCGCCAACGTCCGGCGAGCGCCGCCATGTCGGCGTCCTCGAGCGGCGACGTCTGCTCGAACGCCAAAGCTTCGACGCCGTTGTCGAGATGGAAGACCTCGCCCGCGCGCCGGTAATGGGCGCCGATCCCAACGCCTTCGAGCATCTCCTGCGCGGGGACGACGACGGTCTGCTGATCGTCGGGATCGAGATGGGTCTGCACCGGTTCGCCGACCAGCATGATCGCGCAGGCCTCGAGCGCGGGATTGGGCGGGCCGTCGACCGTGTCGACGTCCGACATCGTCACGCTCGGCCGCTCGCGCGCGTCGGCGTAGAAGGGCGAGCGCACCGGTTCGAGCTGCCACAACTCTTCGATCAATTGGCCGCTGAACGCATAGCTCGAGCCGAGTCCGCAGACGCGATGGTCCGGCCGCGCCCGCGCCTCGACCCAGGCTTTCAGCCGCGCGAGTTCGGCGAGATCGGCGCGCGGGGGATGCGGACGTCCCGCGGTCGGGGCGAAACCCGCCGGCGCCCAGGCGGCGAGCGGCGTCAGCGTCACGGCGGCGAGCGCCGCGACCGCTGCGAGCGCGGCGACGCGGCGGCGCGCGAAGAGCAGCAGCAGCGGCGCGCCGACAAGCGCGGTCAGCGCCGGGGCGACGAGATAGAGGTGGTGGACATAGGGCGTCTGGACTCGCAGGAACGCCGCCGCGGCGACCGCCGCCGCGCCGATCGTCAGGCGCAGCAGGCGGCGGTCGGTCGAGCGCGCGAACAGCAGCGCGGCGCCGAGGACCGCCGCCGACGGGACGGCCCAGCCGCACCAGTCGAGCAGTTCGGCGGCAAAGATCGCGTTCGGCTTGCGATAGGAGGCGTACATCGCCGCGTAGTCGTGCGCGGCGGGATCGGGCAGCCAGGCGACGATCGCCGGGCTCAAATAGGCCAGCATCGACAACAGGCCAAGCGAAGCGGCCATGATCGCTTCGCGCCAGCGGAACGCGCGACCGCCGCGAAGCGCCTCCGCGCCGACCTCCGCCGCCAGCGTCGCCGTGACGCCGAGCGCGGCGAAAGCATACCAGCGGCGGAACAGAACCATGGCGAAGACGCCGAGCGCCAGCGCCAGCGCGACGCGGCGCACGAGGCGGCCGACGCGCGCGTCGTGGCCGGGCGGCAAGGCGAGCAATCGCAGTAGCTTGTCGCTGAGCCGCAGCGCCGCGACATAGAAGATCAACCCGCCGATATCGGGCATGCCGCGCGCCAGGACGGCAATTCCGGTCGGGAAAGCGGCGAAGGCGACGGCGGCGGCGAGCGCCAGAACCGCAATCGGCGCAGCGTTGCGCGGCAGGCCGGCGCGGCGGGCGAGGTCGCGCGCCAGCGCCGCGAGCGCGACGAGCGCCGGCGCGCCGTAGAGGACGACGAGCGGCGCTTCATAGGCGAAGCGCGACAGCGGCGCGGTCGCCGCCATGGCGAGGCCGGGGGCGAGCGCCGGCGCCCAGGAGTAATCGTCCTGGATCGAGGCGAGGAATGCGCTGATCAGCTCCGGCCAGCGGCCGGCCTGCGCCAGCGACGCGACAGCGACCGAAAGCTCGCGATAGCGGACGAAATCGGCGATCATCAGGTCGCGCGAGGCGACGACATAGATCAGCGCATAGGCGGCGATCGCCGCGGCCGCCGCGACGACGGTCGCGATCGCGGCCGGATTCGGCGAGCGGCGGGCCATCGCTCGCGTGAGCCAAACGGCGACGCCGCCGGCGAGGGCGAGCGCAAGCAGGCCGCAAGCCGGTTCGAGCGCGTTCCCGTCGGCTGGCGCGAGCGCGGCGGCGAGCGAGGCGAGGCAGAGGGCGGCGGCGACGGCCGCCGAACGCTCCGCCGCCACAGTCGCGGCGAGGCCGGCTGCGGCGATCGTTGCGAGCGCGCCGAGCGCGGCGACGGCGATTGGCGCGGCCTGCGGCGCCAGGCGGCGCGCCAGCAGCGCCACGGCAAGGCCGAACGCGAAGCTCGCCGCCAGCGCCAGAATGCGGCGCGGCGCGGTCGCGGAAGCGCCGGATGCAGCGAAATCGGGGGCGAACATGGTCCTGGAGCTTGCGAGAAAAGGGGTTAATGCTTTGCCGGCGGCGACCCTGCGGGCTCACGCAGCGATTTTCGCAAGCGGCTGGGGGTGATCCTGCGACAGGCCCCGGGGCTCTCTTAGGGCATCACATTGATGTGAAATACGTTACAAATGGCGTTACAGAATCGCAGGACCGTCGCAGTAGAGTTGTTGGTCCGCTTGGTTTTGTTATGACTTCATTGCGAAGGAATTGACCGTTGAATGTTGGTGACGGACGAAACCGCGGCAGCGACAGACGGCGTTAACAGCGTCGTCCTCCTAGGCTCGGCGCGCGGCGTCGAAAAGTCGAACGACGCGGCGGGCCTGCCGCGCTTGGGCCTTGCGCTCCTCGCCTACCTGCAGCTCGAATGTCCGGGCGGGCGCGCCTCGCGCGAGGAGGCGGGCGCCTTCCTTTGGGAAAAAGTCGATCGCGGCCGGCAAGCCGGCAATCTCCGCCAATTGCTGTTTCGCATCCGCGCCGCTGAAATCGCCGCCGGCATGCAGCTGTTGGAGACGACGAGCTCCGAGATCGTCCTCAGTCCGCGCAATGTGTCGATCGATCTGCGCCGCTTTCAGGCGGCGATAAGTCCCGCCGCCGAACTGGACGTCATCACCGTCTGCGAAGCTTATAGCGGCGACCTGCTCGCCGGCTTGACCACCCATGGCGAAGGACTCGAGAGCTGGCTGGCGCGCGAGCGCGCGACACTGCGCGCCGAGTTCCAGGCGGCGTTGACGCCCTATGTCGCGGCGCAGGCGAACGGCCCGGTCGAAGAGGCGGCGATCGTCGCCGCCACGCGCATTCTGGAAATTGATCCGCGCCAAGAGATCGCCTGTCGCGCGCTGATCCAGGCCTATCAGGAACGCGGCGACGCGACGCGCGCCGAGCAATATCGACGTCAGCGCGACCACATCCATGAGATTCGCGCCGAGCGACGGCCGGCGCCGGTGGCAGCCTTGCAAGGCGAACGCGTTTTGGGGTCGAGCCCGCCCCGCGACGAGGCGGCGGCTCCGGTGCTGATCCCGTCGCGCTTGGGCCTGCGTGACGACCAGCTGCCGCGCGTGATCGTTTCGCCGCATGCGCCGAGCTATGCGCCCGCGACCGGGCGCGAGCTGGTCGCCGAATTGGGCGCCGACATCGCCACCCGTCTGGCGCAGACCCGCGCGCTGACCGT
>NZ_JBEKVH010000057.1:0-21701 GCF_049514155.1 Roseiarcus sp.
GGCGATCGCGCCGCGCCGATGTCGGCGAAACCGACCGAGGCGGCCGCGCCGAGCGCCGCGGCGATCAGCGCCAGGATCAACCCCATCCCGCCCGCGCGTTGCGCTTCGCCTTGCGGGACGCCGAGCGACGGCATGGCGAACGGCAGGAAGCCCGCCAGCGCCAGCGCGGCCGCCGCCGAGCGCAGCAGGAAGGCGGCGTCGTTCGGCTCGGCGGGAATCGCCAGCCATTCGGCGGCCACGCCGCCGCCGCCGCCGCCGCCATTCCACGCCAGCGCCGCGCCGATCGCCGCGACCGCCATCGCGGCGCCGGCGCTGGCGGCGTCGCTCCACAGCAAGCCCTTGAGGCCGCCGGGGACGACGCCGGCGACGAGCGTCATGGCGATCGCGAACTCGGCGAGTCGGCGGCTTAAGCCCGCCGCCGCGGCGAGCGCGTCGACCGCAACGGCGAAGCCGGCCGCCGCCGTCAGCCCGCCGACGACGAAAATGGCGAGCCCGAAAGCAAGGCGGATCGGCGCGGCCTGGAAGCGTGTCGCCAGGACGTCGGCGGCGGCGCTGGCGTTGGCGCGGCGCAGCAGCGGGCCGACGATCAGCGCCGCGCCGACGAGGCCGGCGGCCGCGGCGGGCCAGGGCGCGAAGGCGTCGGCCGCTTCGGAGCCGAAGGTCAGCGCCAGGCCCGCCGCCGTCGCCGTCAGCGCCATGCCGGCATAGAAAGGCGGGACGGCGCGGCGCGCGGCGAGGAAGTCGCCGAGGCGCGCGGTGCGATTGACGAGGCCGAGGACGACGAGGCCCATGACCGCAATGAAAGGCCCGAGCGCGGCGACGACCCGGTCGGGGGCGCCGACCCGCGCCAGCGCCGCCACCAGTCCGAGCGCGGTCAAGAACGCCGCGGCGGCGAAAGTCGCCAGGCCGTCGATCCGCTCGCGGTCGCGATGGGGGGCGGCGTACATGGACGGGTCTCGCTTCACGGCGCGCCGCGTCGTCGGCGCCGACCGTCCTTTCCTTAAGCGAAGCGCCGCGCGCGCGCCAGACGCCGGCTCAAGCCTCGACGGTCGGCCCGAAACGCGCCTCGAACGAGGCTCTCAGCGCACGGTCGGCGTCGGCCAGGGTCGCGGCGCGGCCAAGGTCGGCGAGGCTGGTCACGCCGTAATGCGCCTCGTGAATCCCGCAGGGCGCGATGCCGGAGAAATGCGACAGGTCGGGCGCGACGTTGAGCGCTGCGCCGTGAAACGTCGTCCAGCGCCGCACCCGGACGCCGATCGCGGCGATCTTGTCCTCGGCCGGCGCGCCGTCGAGTCCCGGCGGCTTGTCGGGCCGCGCGACCCAGACGCCGACGCGATCCTCGCGCGTTTCGCCTTCGACGCCGAGCGCAGCGAGCGCATCGATCAGCCAGCCTTCGAGCGCGGCGACATAGGCGCGCACGTCGGGGCGGCGGCGCTTGAGGTCGAGCATGACATAGGCCACCCGCTGGCCCGGCCCGTGATAGGTGAACTGCCCGCCGCGCCCGGCGCGATAGACGGGAAAGCGCGCGTCGAGCAAGTCGGCCGGCTTGGCGCTGGTCCCGGACGTGTAGAGCGGCGGGTGCTCGATCAGCCAGACCCGCTCGGCGGCGCGTCCCTCGGCGATCGCCTCGGCCCGCGATTCCATCTCCGCCAGCGCTTGCGGGTATGCGACCAGTCCGGCCTCGACGCGCCATTCGACCGGCGGCGAGCCGGGAACGGCGGGGAAGGGGGCGCGAAGCGCGAGGCGGGGGGTGGCCAAAGCAAAGTCCGAACGTCGTGAAAAACGGGCGAGGCAAAGGCGCGCACCGCGCCGCCCCTTTAGCGGGGTTGGGCGCCGTTCACTTTTCCGGCGAGAGAATCTTGGTCGCTGCGAATTCCACCGAAAACGTCTTCACCGTCTTCTCCGCCTCTTTGTGAATATCATCCAAAGAGGTTCCGTAGGGCACCTCCAAACTAATGTGACGATCCGGCGGCTTGTCCCACACCATTGTCACCCACGACTTGCGCTGCTTCAGATCGTGGACGAGGCGGGTAATCGTTAGCGTTTCCGCCTTCTTTTTCGCCATGGCGCCCTCCTGCTTTGCGCCAAGCATAGCGCGGAAGCCCAGTGTGGCGCGAGCGGTTGCAAATCCGTCTTGTTTTCAAACTGAGACGCGCCGCCGCAGCGGAAGCGTCCGCCTCGCCTATTTGCCCGCCGCGCGCCCGGCCGCCAGACTCGCGGCGGCGTAGAGGTTCAGCCGCGAATAGATTCCGAACGGCGAGACGCCGTCGTCGAGGAAGCCGCCGCCCGGTCCCTCGGTCTCGGTGAGGATCTGATCGGCTTCGGCGAGGCTCAGCGACGGAAACGCGATTGTGAGCAGATAGCCCGCTTCGGGGGCGAGCGTGGCGACATCCTCGCTCGTCTCCGCCGCCTTGGCATAGACGACTGGCAGGCCGTAGGTCTGCGTCGCGGCCACGAAGGCTTCGTCCGCCGCCGAATCGTTGAAACGGCCGGTGTCGGCGCGCGCGCAATTGGCGATCGTGTCGCCGCAGCCCGCCTGTAGCGCGGCGACAAGGTCGGCGCGCGCCGCCTTCAGCGCGGCGGGGAAGTCGGCGATCACCGGCGCTTTCCTCAGCGTCTGGCCGAGATAGGCGGGATCGTTGGCGAGCAGATGGGCGACGTCGTAGGTCGCCAATGTCCGACCGGCCAGCACGTCTGTGGCGTAATGCGCGCCCACGACAATGCGGTCCTCGCCGTATTCGGCGCCGCGCGCGATCATCTCGCGGTAGCGCTCGGGCGTCAGCAGCGCCAGCAGCAGGGCGCCGGTGTAGCCGTAGGTGGTGTGGCCGCTGGGAAACGAGGGGCTGTCGACGAGGTTCATCGCCGGCCCGCGGTTGTAGACGACATTGTCGGCGGGGACGTTGAAATAGTCGGGGCCGGCGATCGCGGCGAAGTTCGGCTCGGTCTGGAACGGCCGCGAGTCGCCGTAGGGGTCGGCGCCGGGGCCGCCGCGCGGCTTGCTGTAGGCGACGCCGTAGACGTCGGTTACGCCCTGGTTTTCGGCCAGGATCGCCGCGGCCTGGTCGGAGACCGGCGTCTTGCCGTCGGTGGTGGCGTTGGCGAAGAAGTACTTGGCGGAGTTGGAGTCGACGGCGCTGGTCATCTCGGCGTAGGCGATGACGTCGGCGACCGCCGGCGAGACGCTGGTGAAATGCGAGCGGTCGAGGTAATGGGCGCGCGCGACATAGGCGGCGCCGAGCGTCGTGCCGAGTCCGTCGGCGAGTTCGGCGAGGTCGCCGCCGGTGATGAAGACGTCTCGTAGCGCCTGCTGCTGCTGTTCGGCGAAGGGCAACAGGCTCGGCCGCCGCAGAACGCCGGTCTGGATGCCGCCGGTGACCGCGAAGTTGGCGGCGAGCGCCGCCTGGCCGGCGGGCGAGTTGGGCAGCGTCGCGAACGGCGCCAGGCCCTTGAGCGTTGCGAGATTATTGGCGGTCTGCGCGTCCGCTGCGATTGGCGCGAGCGCGCAGGCGGCGATCAAAGCGATTTTAAGCGTGTGGATCATGGCGTGTCTCCGCTGCGTCGCGCGGACGCCGGTCCGCGGCGCGGGGAGACTAAACGCGCTCCGTCTTCACAAACAACTCCCACCCGATCAACATACGGCGGATCTCGCTCGCGCCGCAGGGCGGCGACGATTGACCTCAGGCCGACGATCTCGCCGCATCCCGGCGCGGGGTTTAATGGGATGGCATGAAGCAAGTTGTTTGGACCCAGAGCTACGCCGTCAATTCTCTTGTCGCGAACGCTCAGAAGCGCCTCGGCCTCGTCGGCCTGCTGAATATCTTGCAGGACGTCGCGTGGGCCCACGCCGACCATCTCGGCCACGGCTACGAAGCCACGATGGAAATGGGCGCGCTCTGGATACTCAGCCGTCAGAAGCTCGCCATGACCGCTTGGCCGAATTGGGGCGACCAGCTCCTCGTCCGCACCTGGGTCAGGCCGATCAAAGGGCCGCTGATCCATCGCGACTACGAAATGCGGGTCGCCGATCGCAAAGTCGGCGAATGCACGGCCAGTTGGCTGACATTGGACGTGAAAACGCGTCGGCCAATTCGTCCTGCGGTCGCCGCAGGAAGTCTGGATTTTCGCTTGGACGGCGCGCTCGCCTTCACGCCGGAGAAGATCGCCGTGCGCCAGGGCCTCGCGGAGACCGCCAGATTTTCTGTGCGGAACAGCGATCTGGATGTGAACGGACACGTCAACAATACGCGCTACGCGCAATGGATTCTCGACTCGACGCCGCTCGAGGCGCATCGAACCTGGCGCGTCGACCGCTATGAGGTGAATTTTCTCGCCGAAATTCAGGTCGGCGACGCCGTAGCGATCGAGGGGGCGCCGCCCGAAGCGTCGTCACGCGCCGAGCGCCTTCTGCGTTTCCAGGGAAGACGCTTGTCGGACGGCGCGCATGCGTTCGCCGCCGTCGTCGGCGTTGTCGCGGCCTAGACCGCGCCGAACGCGGCGTCCGCTTCGGATCTACGGGCGATCGCTCTTCACAAACAACTCCCGCCCGATCAACATGCGGCGGATCTCGCTGGTGCCGGCGCCGATCTCGTAGAGCTTGGCGTCGCGCAGCAGGCGGCCGGTCGGATAGTCGTTGACGTAACCGTTTCCGCCCAGGATCTGAATCGCGTCGAGCGCGACCTGGGTCGCGCGCTCGGCGGCGTAGAGGATGGCGCCGGCGGAATCCTCGCGCGTCGTTTCGCCGCGGTCGCAGGCGCGCGCCACCGCATAGACGTAGGCGCGCGCCGCGTTCATCGTCACATACATGTCGGCCAGTTTGCCCTGCACGAGCTGGAATTCGCCGATCGGCTTGCCGAACTGCTTGCGTTCGTGGACGTAGGGCAGAGCGACGTCCATCGCCGCCTGCATGATGCCGAGCGGCCCGGCGGCGAGCACGACGCGTTCATAGTCGAGCCCGCTCATCAGCACGGCGACGCCCTTGCCGAGCGCGCCGAGCAGGTTTTCCTCGGGGACTTCGCAATCGTCGAAGATCAGCTCGCCGGTGTCGGAGCCGCGCATGCCGAGCTTGTCGAGCTTCGGTCCCGACGAAAACCCCTTCATGCCGCGCTCGACGATGAAGGCGCTGAGGCCGCGCGGGCCGGCGGCGGGATTGGTCTTGGCGTAGACGATCAGCGCGTCGGCGAGCGGGCCGTTGGTGATCCACATCTTGGCGCCGTTGAGGACGAAGCGGTCGCCGCGCTTCTCGGCCCGCGTCGTCATCGACACGACGTCGGAGCCGGCGCCGACTTCCGACATCGCCAGCGCGCCGATATGCTCGCCGGAGATCAGCTTGGGCAGGTAGCGCCGCTTCTGCTCCGCATCGCCGTTGCGCACGAGCTGGTTGATGCAGAGGTTGGAATGGGCGCCGTAGGAGAGGCCGACCGAGGCCGAGGCGCGCGACACTTCCTCCATCGCCACGCAATGGCAGAGATAGCCGAGGCCGAGCCCGCCGTATTCCTCCGGCGCGGTGATCCCGTGCAGCCCGAGCGCGCCCATCTCAGGCCACAGGTCGCGCGGAAAGCGATTGTCGCGGTCGATCTCGGCGGCGCGCGGCGCGATCTCGGCGTCGGCGAAATCGCGCGTCGCGTCGCGGATCGACTCCGCGGCTTCGCCGAGATCGAAATTGAGCGTGGCGGCGCGGTTGGGGATCATTTGAGCGACGCGGTTGCGGCGCGCGGCCGGGCGGCGAGCGTCGCGGCGAAGGCGAGCGCGGCGGGCAGCGCCTGGACGAACAGGATGTCGATGAAAGCGGTCGCCGCGCCGAACAGCCCGGCGACGACGACGCAGCCGAGGAAGAACAACCGGAAAGCGACATCGCCGCGCCATAGCGCGAAGGCGAGGCCGGCGGCGAGGAAGCCGTTGTAGAGCCCCTGATTGGCGGCGAGCGCCGCGGTCGACGCGGCGAATTCGGCCGTGGTGTGGAAGGCGCTCTGGCCGACCGGCAGCCTCCAGGCGAACATCTCCAGGCCGAGGAAGCCGAGGTGCTCGAGCGCGACCAGGGCGGTGAGGGCGACGGCGAGGGTTTTCATGGCTGCGCTCCAGGCTCCGAGTCGAGCGCGATTAACGCCGATCCGTCGCCTCCCGCCAAGTCCGATCTCGCTCCGGGCGGCCCGCGGGTGAGTGGCGCGGGCCTCCGCGCCCGCGGGCAGGGACGCCCGCGCCGCTGAGTCAGGACGCCCGCGCTACGGAGTCGGCGCTGGCGCGCTGCAGTCGGGCGGGTTATGGCGCCGCGCATGGTCCAGTTCTTCGATTCCGACGGCCTGCGGCTGGCCTTTATCGACGTCGCGCCGCACGGGCGCGACCGCGGCGAGCCGATCCTGCTGATCCACGGCTTCGCCTCCAACCATCGCGTCAACTGGGTCAATCCGCGCTGGGTCGAAACGCTGACCCACGACGGCCGCCGGGTGATCGCCTTCGACAATCGCGGCCACGGCGCGAGCGACAAACCGACCGATCCCGCCGCCTACCATTCGGCGCTGATGGCCGCCGACGCCGCGCGCCTGCTCGACCATCTCGGCATCGAGCGCGCCGACGTCATGGGCTATTCGATGGGCGCGCGCATCGCCGCCTTCCTGGCGCTCGCCGATCCGCAGCGGGTTCGCCGGCTGATCCTCGGCGGGCTCGGCGATCGGCTGGTCGAGGGCGTCGGCCTGCCGCTCGGCATCGCTGACGCGATGGCGGCGCCGTCGCTCGATGCCCTCACCGACCCGATGCAGCGCATGTTCCGCGCTTTCGCCGACCAGACCCAGAGCGATCGCGTCGCGCTCGCCGCCTGCATCCGCGGCTCCCGCCAGACCTTGAGCGAAGCCGAGGCGGCGCGAATCGCCTGTCCGACGTTGGTGGCGGTCGGCGCGCGCGACGCGGTCGCCGGCGATCCGCATCGGCTGGCGGCGATCCTGCCGCGCGGAGAGGCGCTGGAGATACCCGGCCGCGACCACAACCTCGCCGTCGGCGACAAGGTCCACAAGGCGGGCGTGCTGGAATTCCTCGAACGAAACGGCGCAAGCGCCGATTGATCGGCGCCAGAGCGCATTGCAGGTGGGTTTACGCGAACCTCATCCTGAGCCGCCCGCGAAAGCGGGCGAGTCGAAGGACGAGAGCGACTGCGCAAGCGGTGAGGCGCCCTCATCGTTCGAGACGTCCGCTTGCGCGGGCTCCTCACGATGAGGGGCGTTGGAGACCAGCCGATTCCAAGCAAGTGCGGCGAACTCCAGGCGCCGCGGGTCGAGGGAAACGGCCGCCGCGCCGAGTCGCGGCGATGGTCGAGCCGGGGCAGGGCCAGCGATGGTCGGCGGGGAGTCGCCGCACCCGCGGCGCGCCAGGCGAATGTGAAACGGAGGACGCATCGGCAAATCGATGCGTCCTCCGTTTTTGAATTCGACCGCGCGCCGCGAAATCGAGCGGCGCGCGGCTCTTGGATCAGCTCACTAGTACGGCGTGCGTCGGTAACCGTAACCGCCGTACGGAGTCACGACCGGACGATGCGGCAAAGGGTAATAGCGACGATAGATCGGGTAGCCCGGATACCCGGGGTGATCGGCGCGCCAGCCCGGCGGCCGACCTGGGTAGACCGGATAGACGGGATAGTGCGGGTAGCGTCGGATCACCGGCGAATTGGTCGCCGGCGGCAGGCAAGTGACGCCGGGAACGCATGCCGGCCGAAACTGAATAATCGGCGTCGGGGATGGCGTGGGCGTCGGCGCGGGAGTTGGAGTCGGAGTTGGAGTTGGAGTCGGAGTCGGAGTTGGGGTCGGCGTCGGCGTGGGGGTCGGCGTCGGGGTTGGCGTCGGCGTGGGGCAATGCCGATCCGGCGGGCAAGTCGGCGTCGGCGTCGGGGTCGGCGTCGGCGTCGGGCAGCGCGGTTCGCCCGGCCGGCACGGTCGCGGCTCGCCGCAGCGCCAGCCGTTCGGCGTCCAGACAGGGTGTGAGCCGGGCGGGCAAAAATGCGCGATCCGGCAGTCGAGATGGCCTCTGATGAAGATCGGGCGCGTTTCCGGCGGACACGGCAGATAGGGTCCGCTCGGCTCGCATACGCCTTCGTCCGCGCCTTCGCCGAACGCGAAACCTTCAGGGCACGCCAGTCCGACGACCGGCGGTTCGGGCGCGGCGGGCGCTTGCGCTTGGCAAGTCGGGTTGGGCTGCTCGAGCAGCGCGAGCAGCATGCGGATGCGCGCCATTTGATCGGGCGAAGCTTTCGCCGCGAAGGCGTCGAGGAAGTTCTGGTCGTCGGCGATCGTGTTGCGCCAGATCGCCGCCCAATAGGCGGCCTGGGGGTCCAAGCCGTCGAGCGGGCCGGCGCCGCTCGGCAGGTTCGCGCTCAGCGCCTGCGCCTGGGCCGGGTCTGCGTTCAAGAGGAACGAGAACGGCGGCGTGGTCGGGTTCGTCGCGTGCCAGGGCGTCTGTTCGCCGCCGGTCGCCTGGTGCGCGGCGACGCGAACCTGGCGCATCGTCGAATCGACGTCGACGAAGGGCTGTTGCACGGCGCCGACCAAGGCGACGGCGTAGGCGTCGTCGGCGTCGCCCGGCCTCGGCGGCGCCTCGAAGTCGTGGACTTCGGCCGACAGGCCGAAAGTCGTGGCGGCGGGCGGATCGAGCGGGATCAGCCCCCTGGGAAACGTCACCGCGCTGACGCTGCCGGGAATCGGCCGCGCGCCGTCGAGCGTCACGACCCGGACCTGCGACGAGGTCTGCGCCAAATCGTTCATCACCTTGGTCATGCTCAGCGAAATGGCCGGGACGTCCGACGCCGTTCGGATCTGTGCGTCGACCGGCAGAAGATAGTCGTCGCAGCCGACATTGACGGCCAGGCCGGCGAGATAGACGGTCACCGCCGCGCCGGGCGGCGCCGCCTGAACCTTGGCCAGGAACGCTTGATAGCCCGACGCGAGATCGGACGTGTTCAGGTCATGCAATTCGCTGACGTCGAAGCCCGCGCCGCCGAGCGTCTTGGCGACGAGGGCGGCGTCGTTGGCGGCGGTCTGAAGCGGAGCGCCGACATAGCCGGCTTCTCCGATCACGAGCGCCAACCGATTGGCTGGCGGCGCGCTTTGCGCCGTCGGCGCCGGCGCTTGCGCGAAAGCGGGCGCCGCCAGGCAAGTCGCGGCGAGTATCGCGGCGACGGTTTCGGAGCGGATCGTTCTCCACACCATTTGCGTACTCCTTGGGTTCGAGGCTTGCGAGACATTCAGATCGTGACGACGGCGATGATCGTTCTTCGGCGCCGGGCTTCGATCGCGCCGCGCTGGTCTCCCGCGACGGATTGGCGGAGCCAGCGACCGTCGAACGGAGCAAAAGGCGCGAATATTCGCGCGCACTTCCTGATTACGGTCCGAACGAAGGCCTGTTGTCGGTCTTTGCCGATGGCCGTCGCCGCCGCGAACCCGGCTTGACGGGCGACAAGGCGCCGCGGCGCCTGTCGCGCGATTGTCGCGTCGCCGTCATATCGGCTTAAGCCTCGCCGGCCTGTCGCCGGCCGTCTCCAGACGGGTGATTCGTTCGTGCCGATTTTGCAGCGCAAGGCTCGGGCCTCCGCCTTCAATCTCAACGCCGCCTTTCCGCCGCCGCCGGGCGCCGAGGCGGCGCGCGAAGCGCTGCTCGCCTTGCGCGAGCGGATACGGCGTGAGTCCGATCGCCTCGTCAGCGGCTGGCGCGAGGCGATCGCGCGCGACGATTTCCTTCCTTCGGCGTGCAATCTCGCCGACTATTTGGCGCTGCGCCGCCAGGACCTGTCGGCGCTGCAGGCCAGTCTGGCGGCGCTCGGGCTGTCCTCGCTCGGCCGCTGCGAGAGCCATGTGATGGCCAATCTCGACGCCGTCGCAGCGGCGCTGGCGCGGCTCTGCGGCGGCGCGCCCGAGCCGTTCCCCGATCCGGAGCTGTGGTCGGAGGGGGCGCGACGCCTGCGTGAGCAGCGGCAGGTTCTGTTCGGCCGCGCAACCGGCGCGGCGATCATGGTGACGCTGCCGGCTGAAGCGGCGAGCGATCCGCAGCTGGTCGACAGCTACGTCGAGGCCGGCATGGATTGCGCGCGCATCAATTGCGCCCACGATTCGCCGCCGGTCTGGCGGGCGATGGTCGACCAGGTGCGGCGGGCGGCGGAGCGTCACGGCCGGCCCTGCCGCATCCTGATGGATCTGCCGGGGCCGAAATGCCGCATTGAAAGCCTGTCGCCGGAGCGGCCGCCGCGAATTCAGGTCGGCGACCGCCTGCGCCTGGCGCAGCGCCTGACCGCGGCGACGCCTTCGGACCTGCCGGTCGTCGCCGTCAGCCTGCCGCAAGTCGTCGCTGGCTTGACCGTCGGCGCGCCGGTATGGATCGACGACGGCAAGATCCGCGGTCGGGTCGCGGCGATCGAAGGCGGCGACCGCATCGTCGAGATCGTCGGCGCGCGCCGCAAGGGCGGCAAGCTGAAGCTCGAGAAGGGGGTCAACTTTCCCGGCGCGCCGCTCGACCTGCCGCCGCTGTCGGAGGACGATCTCGCCGCCCTGCCGGTCGTCGCCGAATGCGCCGACCTGATCGGTTTCTCCTTCGTCCAGCGGCCGCGCGACATTGTCGCCCTCGACCGCGCGCTGGCGGCGGCGCGGCCGGGCGGCGCGCCGATTCCCCTGGTGCTGAAGATCGAGACGCTGGAGGCGGTGCGCAACCTGCCGCGCCTGCTGGTCCAGGCGGCGGGCTCGCGGCCGACCGCGGCGATGATCGCGCGCGGCGACCTCGCGGTCGAACTCGGCCACGTCCGCCTCGCCGAAATCCAGGAGGAAATCCTGTGGCTGTGCGAGGCGGCGCGCATTCCGGTCGTCTGGGCGACCCAAGTGCTTGACGATCTGGTCAAGGAGGGCTTGCCGAGCCGCGCCGAGACCACCGACGCGGCGATGGCTCAGCGCGCCGAATGCGTGATGCTCAACAAGGGCCCGCACGTGACGGAGGCGATCGGTTTCCTCGCCGAGGTCATCGGCAAGATGAGCCGCCATCAGTCGAAGAAAACTGCGCGGCTGCCGCTGCTGCATTCCTGGCCGCTGGAGGCGCTGACGCTCTCCGCGGCGCCGGTCCCCGAGGCCGACGGCGCGCCGGTGACGATCGCGGCGCCGATCCGCTGACCCCGGCGGCGGACCGTTTTAGCGGCGGGGGGCCGCCGTTCGTTGCAAAAATGCTCGATTGTGGCGCCCGCGCCACGTGACGGGCCGGCAGCGATCGTGGTAACGAATCGGCGAGAAGCGTGGCCGCTAGCGCTTAGGGGTGGCGCGGCGAGGCTTCGGGATGGGGGCCCATATGAAAATTCGCAAGCAGGTCGCCGTTCTGGCGATCGCCGCGCTGGCGTTCACGACGCCGTCGATCGTTCCGGCCAATGCGCATGGTTCCGCTTGGGCGTCGCCGTGGCCGGCCTTCACGGTGATGGTCGGGGTCGCCGGCGTGATAACCAACGCCGCCTGGGTCTGGCACACCCAATGCCGCGAGCTGAGCAGCCAGGAGGCGATGACCTCGACCTTCCTGCCGTTCGTCGGCATGGTCTTCGACGCGCATGCGAGCAAGTGCCGCTGAGCGTCGCGCCATAGGCGCGCTCGACGCGCGCGCCTGCCGGTTCAGCCCTTCGCCGCCGCCTTCTTGCGCCGCTTGGCGAGCGTGCGCAGCCGCAGCGCATTGAGCTTGATGAAGCCGGCGGCGTCGTTGTGGTCGTAGGCGACCGCGCCTTCCTCGAAGGTGACGAGTTCCTGGTCGTAGAGCGAGTTCGGGCTGTCGCGGCCGATCGTATGGACGCCGCCCTTGTAGAGCTTCAGCCGCGCCCGGCCGGCGACCAATTCCTGGCTCTTGTCGATCAGCGTCTGCAGCAGCTCGCGCTCGGGGGCGAACCAGAAGCCGTTGTAGATCAGCTCGGCGTATTTCGGCATCAGCTCGTCCTTGAGGTGCGCCGCGCCGCGGTCGAGGGTGATCGACTCAATCGCGCGATGGGCGGCGAGCAGGATCGTGCCGCCCGGCGTCTCGTACATGCCGCGTGACTTCATGCCGACGTAGCGGTTCTCGACCAGATCGAGCCGGCCGATGCCGTTGTCGTGGCCGAGCTGGTTGAGCGCGGTCAGCAGCGCCGCCGGCGACAGGCGCTTGCCGTTGATCGCGATCGCGTCGCCCTGCTCGAATTCGATCTCGACGATCGTCGGCTTGTCGGGCGCGGACTCGGGATCGACGGTGCGCGAATAAACGTAGCCGGGCGTCTCGACCGCCGGGTCCTCAAGCACCTTGCCCTCCGAGGAGACGTGCAGCAGGTTGGCGTCGGTCGAGAACGGCGCTTCGCCGCGCTTGTCCTTGGCGATCGGGATCTGGTGCTTCTCGGCGAAGGCGATCAGCGCCGTGCGCGAGGGGAAGTCCCATTCGCGCCATGGCGCGATGATCTTGATGTCGGGTTCGAGCGCGTAGGCCGAGAGCTCGAAGCGCACCTGGTCGTTGCCTTTGCCGGTCGCGCCGTGGGCGATCGCGTCGGCGCCGACCTTGCGGGCGATCTCGACCAGCCTTTTGGCGATCAGCGGCCGGGCGATCGAGGTGCCGAGCAGGTACTGGCCCTCGTATTGCGCATTGGCGCGGAACATCGGGAAGACGTAGTCGCGGACGAATTCCTCGCGCAGATCCTCGATGAAGATGTGCTCCGGCTTGACGCCGAGCAGCTCCGCCTTGCGTCGCGCCGGCTCGAGCTCGTCGCCCTGGCCGAGGTCGGCGGTGAAGGTGACGACTTCGCAGCCGTAGGTCGTCTGCAGCCACTTGAGGATGATCGACGTGTCGAGGCCGCCCGAATAGGCGAGCACGACGCGCTTCACGGAGGTCTTCGGCTTTGACATCAGCTTTCGCTCGCAAGCGACGGGAAGGGTTCGAGGACGCGGGGCGGCCCGACGGCGCGCCCCCGCTTGCGTCCGCGGCCCTTATAGACGGACGCGGGCGGCGCGCAACCCTCTGGAGCGCGCGGCGAAAAAGTGGCGGCCGGTTTTTCGCCAAAGGCGCGCGACAACGAAAAGTCTGGACCGTCCGGCGATTCGGACGAATTGCCGGACGGTCTAGGGTCCGCCCTTGGGCCAGAGCAAACGTCGCGCGACGAGGATCACCAGCAGCGAGATCAGCCCGCCGAGCAGCACGTCGGAGAGGAAATGGCCGCCGAACGCCATCCGCAGCACGCTCGCGGCGGCGCCGAAAACGAGCGCGCCCGCCACCGCCGGCGCCCGCCAAGGCGGCGGCGCGAGAAGAGCCGGCGCGACCATCCAGAAGCCCGAGGCGGCTTCGCCGGAAACGAACGAGCAGTTCGCCTTGCAGGCGCCGTCGAAGCGATACCAGGGGCGGAATGCGTCGGGACCGCCGAAGTCCACGACGTGGACGGGGCGCGGGCGGTGGGTGTGGTCCTTGAGGCCGAGATTGACGATGAGCCCGGAGCCGATCGCGATCGTCGCGATCAGGAAGATCACGCCGAGGCCGGTCGGCGCCCAGAAAACCGCGACGCCGGCGCGGCGCAGGGCGTAGAGCGCGATATAGGCGGCGAGCGCGACGAACGGCGCGACGCGGAAAAAGTCGCGTCCGAACCGCTCCAGCCGGTCATGGCCGGCGAAGCCGCCGCGGTCGTAGAACACATGCGCGACCGCGAGGTCGACGCCCGGCCACAGCGCGAAGACGGCGAGCGTCAGCGCGATCAGCGCCGCGACGACGAGGATCCAGCGCATCGCCGCTCACACGACCTTGTAGACTTGGCCGGTCTGCCGGCCCTCGACGCTGCGGCTGAAGGCGCGCGCCGCGCGCGCGACCGGCACGGGGTCGAAGCCGCGGAAGAACGGCCCATAGGCGCCCATCGATTCGGCGAACACCGTCGGGCTGACCGCGTTGATGCGGATGCCGCGCGGCATCTCGATCGCCGCCGCCATGACGAAGCTCTCCAATGCGCCGTTGACCATGCTCGCCGACGAGCCGGCGACGATCGGCGCATCGGCGAGCACGCCGGCGATCAGGGTGATCGAACCGCCGTCGCGTAGCCAGTCGCGCGCCGCCAGGGCGAGGTTGACCTGGCCCATCAGCTTGTTGATCAGGCCGAGGCCGTAAGCGGATTGCGCCAGGGGGGCGGGCGCGATCGTTCCGAGCGGCGGATAATTGACGCTGCCCGCGGCGCAGACGACCGCGTCGAGCGCTCCGGCCGCCTCGAGGCCGGCGACGATGCTGGCGGGATCGGCGATGTCGATGCGGACCGCGCCCGACTTCGAGCCGGCCGCGACGATGTCGTGACGCGCGCCGAGTTCGGCGACCACCGCCCGCCCGAGTTCGCCGCTGGCGCCGATGACGAGAATGCGCAAGCGCGGCGCGTCGGACATCCCTTTGCTCTCCCCGGTCGGACGAAGGCGGCGACCCTAACCGAAGCCCCCGCTTCGGGAAAGCGGAAATCCTCAGCCGCCGCCGCTCACCAGTCGATCGCGACCACGCCGGCGAAATAGGGGTGGAGCATGGCGAGCGCCGCCCACAGGACCGTGCCGACGACGAGTTCGATCGCGTCGGCCCGGGTGAAGGCGGCCGAAGGCGCCGCGCCGGGGTCGCCGCGCCGCTCCAGCGCGAATCGCGCGTAGATCGACCAGACGAAGAACGCGCCGAACAGCAGCATGCCGCCCGCGTCGCCGTTCGAGATCAGATGGGCGAGCGACCACAGCGTCACCGCGGCGAGCAGCGGGTGGCGCAGCCAGCCGCGGATTCGGCTCGGCTTCCCGTACATGCAGGCGAGCGAAACCAAGGCGAACCACATCAGCGTCCAGGTGACGTCGCGCGCGTGTTCGGGCGGGACCCAGATCTGATCCCAAGCGTAAGCGCGGTAGCGGATGAAGCCCCAGACGATCAGCGCCAGGCCGAATGCGGCGACCAGCGAGTGGAGGCCGCGGTAGCGGTCGGCGCCGATCCGCTCGACCAGGCGCCCGCGGGGGCCGCGCAGGCTGGCGAAAACGTGGACGCCGAGCGTCAGGACGAGGCCGAGCGCGAGAACGAACATGTGGGATTCCTCCAGGCGGCGTCGGGCGCGATGGCATAGCGCGAACCCGGCCGGAGCGCCACGGGCGTCGCGTCGCATTGCCTCGCGCGCCCGCTGCGCTTAGAAGCTTCGCCTCGTAACGTCACAAACGGCCTGAAGGAGCGCCCATGTTGCGGTTGGATGGAAAATTGGCGCGTATCCGTTCGGGCGCGTACGCACGCAACAACTTCGTCCTCGCCGCCGCGCTCGATTCCGAAAACGGTCCCGGCATTCAGGGCGCCGGGCCGGCGCGCTCCGGCGAGCCGGGCAAGTGGCGCACGCGCGAGGCGTTCATCGACGGCGTCGAAGCGGTGATCAAGCAGGACGTCGTCGACATCACGCTGGTCTCGGCCTCCAATCTCGAGCGCCTGGTGGCGCGCGACGCCTTCGCCGGCACGGGGGTGAAGCCGGCGATCCGCGCCAACGACGCGACCGACGTCTGGGTGGTGCGCGGTTCGCCTTACCTGACCAAGCCGTCGCGGCCGTTCCGCACCGCCTCGCTGTCGCGCGTGCGTTCGGGCGGGGCGACGCCCCATCCCAACGCCAAGATCGCGCTGACCGATCTCGGCCTCTATTCGGTGACCTTCAGCGGCGATCTCGACGCCGATCTCGAGTCGCTGGAAGCCTACAGCGTGTTCCGCGCCGACGCGGCGGCCAACGACTTCCGCTACTTCCTCGAAGTTTTCAACCCCAACACCGGGCTGATCGCTCCCGACATCATGCCGTATTTCGTCAACGACTGCATCGTGCGCTGCCTCGCCGGCCTGACCGAGGCCGAGCGGCCGCGTTTCCTCAAGATCGTCTACAACGGGCCGCGCGCGCTCGACGAGCTCGCTTCCTTCGACCCGAGCCTGGTCGTCGGCGTGCTCGGCGGCGGCGCCGGCACCACCCGCGATTGCTTCGAGCTGATTTTCCAGGCGGAGAAGTACGGCGCGCGCGTCGCCCTGTTCGGCCGCAAGATCAACCTCGCCGAATCGCCGCTCGACATGGTCAAGATGATGCGCGCGGTCGCCGACGGCGCGTTGAAGCCGCTCGAGGCGGTCAAGGCCTATCACGAAGCCCTGCTCAAGCAGGGCGTCGCGCCGGCGCGCGATTTCGCCGCCGACAGCGAGATCACCGAGGCCATGCTCAAGCTGGGGTAGGGCGGGCCGATGGAGGCGCGTAACGGCGTCGTCACCGCGGGAACGTGGTGCGTCGACTACAACAAATCGATCGCCGATTGGCCGGCCGAGGACACCACTAACGAGGTGCTGGCGGTCGACCGCCAGGGCGGCGGTTCGGGCTGCAACATGGCGCTCGACCTCAAGCGGCTCGATCCGGCTCTGCCGGTCGAGACGATGGGGGTCGTCGGCGACGACGACGAGGCGCGCTTCCTGTTCGCCCAATGCGACGCGGCCGGCGTCGCGCGCGCGGGGCTCAAGAGCCTGTCGGGCGGGGCGACGATGACCGTCGACGCCTTCAACGTGAGGTCGAGCGGGCGGCGCACCCATTTCTACCATCAGGGCGTCGCGTCGGCGATGT
Source organism: Roseiarcus sp. (assembly GCF_049514155.1). Classification (GTDB taxonomy): domain Bacteria; phylum Pseudomonadota; class Alphaproteobacteria; order Rhizobiales; family Beijerinckiaceae; genus Roseiarcus. The sequence continues at coordinate 16,562 of NZ_JBEKVH010000057.1, forward strand.
GCCCCGACCATTTCGACTTCTCGCGCACGCGCGCCAAGATCCTCCACCTCGGCCTGCCCGGCGCGCATGAGCGCATGGACGTCCCCTGGGGCGGCGAAGCCAACGGCTGGGCGGCGACGCTGGCGGCGGCGCGGCGCGAGGGGATCGCCACCAATCTCGAACTGATGTCGGTCGGCCGTGCGCGCATCGCCGAGCTGGCGCGGCCGTGCCTGCCGCATCTCGACCTGCTGATCGTCAACGATTACGAGATCGGCGCGGTCGCCGGCCTCGAGACCCGCCGCGACGGCAAGGCCGACCCGCCGGCGCTCCGCGCCGCGCTCGCCGCGGCGCTGGCGCAAGGGCCGATGCGTCTCGCCGTCGCCCATTTCCCCGAAGGCGCGATCGCGGTGACGCGCGCCGGCGCCGCCTTCGCCGTCGGCTCGGTCGCCGCGCCGCGCCAGGCGATCGCCGGCGTCAACGGCGCGGGCGACGCTTTCGCCGCCGGCCTCCTCTATGGATTGCACCAGGAGCGCGCGGTCGAAGACGCATTGCGGCTCGGCCACGCCTGCGCCGCCGCGTCGATGCGCGCGGTCTCGACCACCGCCGGGGTCGGCACGGTCGCCGAATGCCTGGCGCTCGCCGACCAATGGGGCTGGCGCCCGCCGCCGGCCTGAAGGCGCGAAACGGAACAGGGAAGGGAGGTCGCCATGGAGCTCGGATTGAAGGGCAAGGTCGCCGTCGTCACCGGCGGCAGCGTCGGCATCGGCCTTGCGGTCGCTGATGGGCTGGCGGCCGAAGGCGTCAATGTCGTCATCGCCGCGCGCGGCGAAGAGCGCGTGCGCGCCGAAGCCGGCCGCATCGCCGAGCGTCATGGCGTTCGCACAGTCGGCGTCGCCTGCGACGTTTCGACCCGCGCCGGGACCGACATCCTCATCGCCGCGACCGAGCGCGCCTTCGGCGGCGTCGACATCCTGATCAACAACGCCGGCACCGGATCGAACGAAACGGTCATGGCGGCGCCCGACGAAAAGTGGCAGGCCTACTGGGATCTGCATGTGATGGCGGCGGTGCGGCTGGGGCGCGGCCTCGCGCCGCTGATGAAGAAGCGCGGCGGCGGCGTCATCCTCCACACCGCCTCGATCTGCGCCGCGCAGCCGCTGTGGTACGAGCCGATTTACAACGTCACCAAGGCGGCGCTGATGATGTTCTCGAAGACGCTGTCGACCGAGCTGATCGGCGACAACATCCGCGTCAATTGCGTCAATCCCGGGCTGATCCTGACGCCCGACTGGATCAAGACCGCCAAGCAGCTCACCGCCGACAAGGGCGGCGACTGGCAGGCCTATCTCGACGGCGTCGCCAACGAGCACGCGCCGATCAAGCGCTTCGCCAGCCCCGAGGAATTGGCGAATTTCTATGTCTTCCTCTGTTCGGACCGCGCCAGCTACAGCGTCGGCTCGAGCTATTTCGTCGACGGCGGCATGTTGAAGACGGTTTGACGCTGCGGCGGCGCGCCGCGTAGAAACCGCGCCGTCCGTCTGCCGAAGGTTGATCCGTCTTGGCGTCCATTCCCTATCGCATTGTGTTCGTTCGCCACGGCGAGACCGACTACAACGCCGAAGGCCGGCTGCAGGGCCAGCGCGACATTCCCTTGAACGGCCGCGGACGCGCCCAGGCGTCGGCGATCGGCCGCGCGCTGCGCAAGGCGATGCCGGCGGAGATCGCCGCGCTCGAGGCGGCGAGCGCCTTCTCCGCCTCGCCGCTGATCCGCACCCGTCAGACGATGGAGCTTGCGCGCGCGGCGCTTGGCCTCGCGCCCGCGCGCTACGCGCTCGAGCCGGCGCTGAAGGAGCTGACCTTCGGCGAATGGGAGGGGCTGACCTGGCCCCAGGTCGCCAGGCGCGATCCCGCCGGCGCGCGGGCGCGCGAGGCCGACAAGTGGAATTTCGCCCCGCCGGGCGGCGAGAGCTACGCCATGCTCGCCGCGCGGCTGCAGCCGTGGCTCGATTCGCTGAAGGCCGATGGCTTCGTCGTCTCGCACGGCGGCGTCGCCCGCGCGCTGATGACGCTGATCGCCGGCGTCGCCCCCTCGTCGGCCGAAAACGCCGACATCTGGCAAGGCCGCGCGATCCTGTTCGAGGGCGGCGGGTTCACCTGGATTGGATAGAGAACCCTTCTCCCGCTTGCGGGAGAAGGGGTCACGCGTAGCGTGACGGATGAGGGCAGGCGCCGAAGGCGCGTCGGATGAGGGCGCTGACGAACCTCAAGCACCTCCGCGCCGACGCGCGGCTTACTTCACGTCGAGATAGACATGGATGCCGCTCGCCAGATCATGGACGCGCGCATTGCCGCCGGTGAAGTTCACGACGAATTCGTCGGGACCGCGATAACCCGCGGCGGATCGATAGCCGACGACCGGCATGCCGGAATCGTCGCCGATTCCGGCGACGCCGTGCTGCGGCGGCTGCGCGACGCGGAACCCATGGCCGCCCGCGCTCAAGGCGGCGCTCAAAGCGAATCCGCACGGCTTGCCGCTCTCCGCCTCGCCCTTCAAGGGGTTCTCGAACCCGAAATAAAGCCTGCCGTAATCGAACCGGCAGGCGGCTTGAGACACGCCGCCCAGAGCCAGCAGCAGCGCCGTCGTCAGCATCGCAAGGCCTCGCATGGGCCGCTCCTTCAAGCAAAGACGCGGAATTCGCGCCTGAAATCGAAGTCGCCGCGACGCTGGCTTCACGCCAGGTTCGGGACAATGATTTCGGGCAATCGGCGCGTGTCGATGTAACGGCCGCCGCGGTCGCATTGTAACGGTGGTGCAGAGGCCGCGCCGCGAACCCCTTCTCCCGCTCGCGGGAGAACAGCCTGCCTCCGGGCGAAGCCCCGGGGGTGGCGCGAAGCGCCGGATGAGGGTAGGCGCGGCTCAAACCGTCATTGTCCCCACCCAGCGTCATGGCGTCCCCTCTCAGCGTCATGGCCGGGCTTGTCCCGGCCATCCACGCGGCGCCACCGCAATCAACCGTCGAGGCTGGCCGCTGTGTCACGGCGTGGATGGCCGGGACAAGCCCGGCCATGACGGGGTGAGTTGCCGGCGTTCTCTCCAGGGATTCTCTCAGAGCGAGGATTCGCATAAGGGGCTCTTCCTCTCTCGCTCGCTGCAGAAAGCAGCCGACGAAGTCGGCCGGATGAGGGGAGGGGCCGAAGGCGCGCCCGCGTCATCTCTCTCGACTCGCGAGGTTGGCGTCACCTGCGGGTTCGTTGCGCCGGCGGGCGCTTCCGGCCGCCGATCCGGCGTGCCACAACCAACGAGCGGGAAATTCTGCGGCGGGCGCGCCCATGCCGGAATCAGTGAAGGTCTTTCTCTCGACGGTTTCCGACGAGTTCGGCGCCTATCGCGATCTGCTCCGCAAAGACCTCACGCGGCCCAACGTCGAAGTGAAGGTGCAGGAGGACTTCAAGGACCTCGGCGGCGACACGCTCGACGAGCTCGACGTCTACATCGCGCACTGCGATTGCGTCGTGCATCTCGTCGGCGACATGACCGGCTCGGCGCCGCTCAAGCGCGACGTCGACGCGCTGCTGGTCAAACATCCCGATCTCGTCGCCGACTTGCCGCCGCTCGGCGAAGCGCTGGGCGACGGCGTCGACGTCTCCTACACGCAGTGGGAGGCGTGGCTGGCGCTGTATCATCGCAAGCCGCTGTTGATCGCCAAGGCCGCTGACGAAGCCGAGCGCGGCCCGAAACACGCGCCGACGGACGCTTCGCGCGCCGCGCAAGCCGACCACTTGGCGCGACTCAATGCTGTGGGCCGGCATGCTGCCGCTCGCACCTTCACCAGCCTAGACAATCTCGCCAAACAAATCGCCTACAGCGTCATTCTTGATCTTTTGGCGAAAGCGCGCGCCGAACGAACGCCGCGCCGCCCGAAGAACCTCCCCTTCGCCTCGCTCGGCTCGCTCTTCAAGGGCCGCGAGGAAGTCCTCGATACGCTGCACAAAGCTCTGACGGCGGAAGCGGGTGGGAGAACCGCGATCGTCGGGCGGGCGCTGCATGGGCTCGGCGGGATCGGCAAGACGCGGCTGGCGGTCGAATACGCGTTGCAGCACGAAAGCGAGCATTCGGCGCTGTTGTTCGTGCGCGCCGATACGCCGGCCGCACTCGATACCGGCCTCGCCGCGCTCGCCGGACCGGACGTTCTCGATCTGCCGGAGCAGGACGCGCGCGAGGATGCGGCGAAGATCGCCGCCGCGTTCGGCTGGCTCGCCGCCCATCCGGGCTGGCTGATGATCGTCGACAACGTCGACGATCCCGCCGCCGTCGCCGCCGTCGACGCGCTGCTGGCGCGGCTCAGCGGCGGCAAGGTCGTCGTCACCGGCCGCGCCGGCAATTTCCCCGCTTCGTTGCGCAAGCTCGAACTCGGCGTGCTCGACGAGACGGCCTCGGTCGCCTTCCTGCTAGAGCGCACCGACGAGGACCGCGCGCACTTGCCCGACGACGCGAAGCTGGCGCAAGAGCTTGCCGGCGAACTCGGCGGCCTGGCGCTCGGGCTCGAACAGGCGGGCGCCTATATCGCTGCCGAGCGTATCGGCTTCGGGCGCTATCTGAAACTGTGGCGCGAGAAGCGCGCGACCGTGCTCGCCTGGTTCGACAAGACGCTGATGAGCTACGACCACGACACTGGCCTCGCCGCGACCTGGGCGACCTCGGTCGACCGCCTGACCCCGGACGCCCACCACCTGCTCGAGCGCCTCGCCTTCCTCGCGCCGGAGCCGGTCCCCGCCTCCCTGCTCGACGTCGCCGCGCCCGGCGATCCCGAGGGCTTCGACGCCCGCGCGGCGCGCGCCAATCTCTTCGCCTACTCGCTCGTCTCGCGCGCGGCGGTCGAGGCCGGCAAGGCGGCGCAGGACGGTTTCGCCGTGCATCGGCTGGTGCAGGATTTCGCGCGGCGAAGCATGATGGAGGCGCGGCGGGGCGAGGCATTGCGGGAGGCGCTGGGGTGGGTGGACGCGGCTTTCGAAGGCGATCCGCAAGACGTGCGAAGCTGGCCGATCCTCGACCCGCTTGCTCCGCATGCGCTGGCGGTCGCCAGGCAGGCGGACGGAGCGGAGATCGCCGAACCGACCGCCCGGCTAATCAATGGTCTTGCTGTGTTGTACCAAGCTAAGG
>NZ_JBEKVH010000058.1:0-21593 GCF_049514155.1 Roseiarcus sp.
CTCATCACACGCACACCTTGAAGGGCTTCCGACCGGCGCATCAAAACCCTCCTCAAAGGGCAAGACGCTACCGGACAGATCGTGTGCTACCTAAACCGGACATATCGTGTGCTACCGACACAGCCGCCAGATTCGTGTTTCTGAAAAACGGACTCTGTGCTAGTATCTCTTTTATGGCCTCCACCGCCCGCCGCCCTACTCGCCCCCCGCTCCCGCCCCCCTTCCTTGACGCGGCCGCCCGCCGCGTCAAATGTCCACTCGCCGCCGCTCAACCCATTGATATCATTGCACCGACCGTCAAGCTTTCCCTTGACAACCCTTGACAAAACTTGACATTTCTTGACATTCCGCCCGGCAAACTTGACGCCGCCCTTGACGCCGCGCCCTACTCGCCGCGCCGCTCCCGCCGCAGCTTCTCCCACCACTCCAGTCGCTTCCTGATCTCGCGTTCGAAGCCGCGTTCGACCGGCTCGTAGAGCGCGCGGCGGCCGATCGCTTCGGGCCAGTAGTCCTGGCCGGAGAAGGCGTCGGGCTGGTCGTGGTCGTAGCGGTAGCCGTCGCCGTAGCCTTCTTCGCGCATCAGCTTGGTCGGCGCGTTGAGGATCACCTTCGGCGGCGGCGGCGAGCCGGTCGATTTGGCGAGCGCGGTCGCGGCGGCGAAGGCGGTGTAGAGCGCGTTCGATTTCGGCGCGGTCGCGACATAGACGACGGCTTGAGCGATCGCCAGCTCGCCCTCCGGGCTGCCGAGAAAATCGTAGGCGTCCTTGGCGGCGTTGGCGACGACCAGCGCCTGCGGATCGGCGAGGCCGACGTCCTCGCTCGCCATCCGCACGATGCGGCGGGCGAGGAACAAAGGGTCCTCGCCGGCGTCGAGCATGCGCGCGAGATAATAGAGCGCCGCGTCGGGGTCGGAGCCGCGCACGCTCTTGTGCAGCGCCGAGATGAGGTTGTAGTGGCCCTCCTGCGCCTTGTCGTAGATCGGCGCGCGCCGCTGCACCACCGCGACCAGGCCGGCCGGATCGAAGCGCTCGCCGTCGCGCGCGGCGCGCCAGACTTCTTCGGCCAGCGTCAGCGCGGCGCGGCCATCGCCGTCGGCCATTTGGATCAGCGTCGCGCGCGCAGCCTCGTCGAGCGGCAGCGGCTTGCCGACGCCGCTCTCGGCGCGGGCGATCAGTCGCTCGAGCGCCACCGCGTCGAGCGACTTGAACACCAGCACCCGCGCGCGCGACAGCAGCGCGGCGTTGAGCTCGAACGACGGGTTCTCGGTCGTCGCGCCGATCAGCGTGATCGAGCCGTCCTCCATGACGGGCAGAAACGAATCCTGCTGGGCGCGATTGAAGCGGTGGATCTCGTCGACAAACAGCAGCGTCGCGCGGCCGTCGGCGCGGCGCGCGCGCGCCGTCTCGAAAATCTTCTTGAGTTCCGCGACGCCGGAGTGGATCGCCGAGACCTGGACGAATTCCGCCTGCGCCTGCTTGCCGATCAGCCGCGCGACGGTGGTCTTGCCGGAGCCCGGCGGGCCCCAGAAGATCATCGAGCCGAGGCTCGGCGCGGCGAGCATGCGCGTCAGCGCGCCCTCCGGCCCGGTCAGGTGCTCCTGCCCCGCGACTTCGTCGAGGGTCTTAGGCCGCAGCCGCTCCGGCAGCGGCGGCGGCGGTCCGAGCGGCGCGAACAGATCGGAACTCCCGCTCAACGCCGCCCCCTCACGAAGCCGTCCGCCCGGCCGTGTCGCTGTGACGGCGGCGCCTTGCCGACGCGGCGTCGACGGACGATGCTCGCCCGATTGATCGATCCGCCGGGAGCGCCGTTTTGCCTACGCCGCCGAAGACCCAGTTTGGCCTGCCGACCGCCGAGCCGGAAGAGGTCGGCCTGTCGCGCCCCGCCCTGGCGCGGCTCAGCGAAGCGATGGGGCGCGAGATCGCCGCCGGCCGCGCCGCCGGCGTCTCGACGCTGGTCGCGCGCCACGGCCGCATCGCCTATGCCGAGCGGTTCGGCGCCGTGAAGCCCGGCGGCCCGCCGATGCCGGAAGACGCGATCTTCCGCATCTATTCGATGACCAAGCCGATCGTCTGCGTCGCGGCGATGACCCTGGTCGAGGACGGACGGCTGCTGCTTTCCGATCCCGTCGCCAAATACCTCCCCGCCTTCGCCGCGATGAAGGTCGGCGTCGAACGCGACGGCGCGCTCGAGCTTGTCCCCGCCAAGCGGCCGATCACGATCCACGACCTGATGCGCCACACCTCCGGGCTGACCTACGGTTTCGCCGGCGGCTCGGCGGTGCACCGGCTCGTCGCCGCGGCCGACATCGTCAACCTGTCGAAGCCGACGGCCGAGCAGATCGACCGGCTCGCCAAGCTGCCGCTGCTGCGCCAGCCGGGCGAAGCGTGGGAATACGGCCTGTCGACCGACGTGCTCGGCCATGTGCTGGAGGTCGTGTCGGGCAAGAGCCTCGGCGCGTTCGTCGCCGAGCGCGTGTTGCGTCCGCTCGGCATGGTCGACACCGCCTTCTACACGCCGCCCGCCAAACGCGACCGGCTCGCTGAACCGTTCTCCTACGATGCGCTCGTGTCGGCTGGCGTCGACCTGATCGACCGGAGCGCGCCGCCGCCGTTCGAAATGGCCGGGACCGGGCTGGTGTCGACGATCGGCGACTACGCGCGTTTTCTCGCCATGGTCGCCGGCGGCGGCGCGCTCGACGGCGCGCGCGTGCTCGGGCCCCGCACGCTCGCCTACATGGCCAGCGACCATCTCGGCCCGGAGGTCGACCGACGCAGCCCATTTCTCCCGCCCGGCCACGGCTACGGGCTCGGCGTCGCGGTGCGCGCCGAAGTCGGGGTCGCGCCGACGATCGGCTCGATCGGCGAATTCTCCTGGGGCGGCATAGCCGAAACGGCGTTCTGGGTCTCGCCGCGCGACGCCCTGTTCGCGATCGTGATGACGCACGCGCCCGACCATTATCTCTATTTCCGTCAAGTGTTCCGCAACATGGTCAACGCGGCGATCCTCTGACCGCCCCGCTCACCAGACGCCGACATTGGGCATCGACGCCCACGGCTCAGCCGGCGACAGCGCCTGGCCCTTCTGCAAAATCTCGATCGAGACGGCGTCGGGCGAGCGGATGAAGGCCATGTGGCCGTCGCGCGGCGGGCGGTTGATCGTCACGCCCGCTTTCATCATCCGTTCGCAGAAGGCGTAGATGTCGTCGACCCGATAGGCGAGATGGCCGAAATTGCGCCCGCCAGTGTAGACCTCCGGGTCCCAGTTGTGGGTGAGTTCGACCAGCGGCGCCTGACTTTTCGCCGCCCGTTCGACGTCGTCGGGCGCGGCGAGGAAGACGAGGGTGAAACGCCCCTGTTCGTTGCGCACCCGCCGCACCTCGACCAAGCCCATCGCGCCGACGAAAAACGCCAGCGAGGCATCGAGATCGGCGACGCGGATCATGGTGTGGAGATATTCCATGGTCGGTTCCCTTCGAGTTTGCCTCGCTGGAGCGGACAGGTCATAAAGCTGCGCGCGCCGCCGGCGCGCGCCAGGGGAAGTCATACACCACCGCCATGCCCGCCGCTGGCCAAATCACCGCCAACGCGCGCCTGAAGCGCCGCACGGCGCTCGCCTCGGTCGCGGCGAGCGTCCTGATGACGCTGGTGAAATTCGCCGCGGGGATGACGGCCGGCTCGCTCGCCCTGCTCTCCGAGGCGGCGCACAACGGCCTCGACGTCGCCGCCAGCGGCCTGACCTATTACGCGGTGCGCGAAGCCGACAAGCCGGCCGACGAAGACCACCATTTCGGCCACGCCAAGATCGAGGCGGTGGTGGCGCTCTTCCAAACCGGTTTCCTGTTCGTGCTCGCCGCGGCGGTCGCTTTCGCGGCCCTGCGCCGGATCAGCGGCGAAGCGGAGATCGTCGACGCCAACGTCTTCGCTTTCGGCGCGATCGTCATTTCGATCGTCATCGACATCGTCCGCTGGCGCACCTTGACGGTCGTCGCCGCCCGCACCGGCAGCGACGCGCTCGCCGCCGATGCGCTGCACTTCTCCAGCGATCTGGTCGCCTCGACCCTGGTGCTGGTCGGCCTCGCGGCGACCCGCGCCGGCCTGTCGCACGCCGACGCGCTGGCGGCGGCCGGCGTCGCGCTGTTCATCGGCGTCGCCGGCTTCCGGCTCGGCCGCCGCACCGTCGACGCGCTGGTCGACACGGCGCCGAAGGGTTTGGCGGAGCCGCTGCGGCGCGCGGTCGAACAGGTGCCGGGCGTCGCCGGAACCGACTACATCCGCCTGCGGCGCGCCGGCGCCAAAGTGGTCGGCGAACTCGGCCTGCATGTCTCGCGCACCCTGCCGCTCGAGCGCGTGGCGGCGCTCAAGGCCGACGTCGAGGCGGCGATTCGCACCAGCCTGCCGAATGTCGAGGTGACGCTCACCGCCAATCCGGTGGCGCTCGACGACGAGACCCTGCTCGAGCGCATTCTGCTCATCGCCAGCCGCCGGCGCCTGTTTGTTCACCACCTCGGCGTTCAGAACGTCGGCGGGCGCAAGAGCGTCACGCTCGACCTCGAAGTCGACGGCGGGATGCGGCTTGCCGAGGCCCACGAAATCGCCAGCCAGCTCGAAGCGGCGATCGCGGCCGATCTCGGCGCGGAGATCGAGGTCGAGACCCATATCGAGCCGATGGAGATCCGCGAACTCGGGGGCGAGCCGGCCGAACCCGCCCTGGTCGAGCGAATCGCGGCGGCGCTGACGCAAGCGGCGGCGGACGGCGGCGCCCTGAGCGAGATCCACGACGTGCGGGTGCGCGTTGGTCCCGCGGGCCATTACGTCATCTTCCATTGCCGCGCCGACGCCAATCTCACCGTCGCGGCGACCCACGACCAAGTCGACGCGCTGGAGCGCGCACTGCGCGACCGCTTTCCCGAAGTCATCCGCATCGTCGGACACGCCGAACCGGCGCGCTAAAGCAGCGAGACGCGCCGCGCGGCGATTGCGCCGGCGCGCAAAGCGTTTATGTTCGCAAGACAATGAGGCTGCTTGATTCGCCGCCATGGATTTTGACGACGACGCCCCGGACCTTCGCAGCGCGCACGTCATCGTGGTCGGCAACGAGAAGGGCGGCGCGGGCAAATCGACGATCTCGATCCATCTCGCGGTGGCGCTGCTGAAGGCCGGCTATAAGGTCGCCTGTATCGACCTCGACACCCGCCAGCAGACGCTGACCCGCTTCTTCGAGAACCGCCGTTCGTGGTCGAGCCACGCCTCGCGGCCGATCGAGCTGCCGCGCCATTGCGCGATGGCGCGCGGCGAGACCAACGACGTGCGCGCCAACGAGGCCCAGGAATTCGCGCTGTTCGCCGAAGCGATCGGCGCCGTCGAGCACGACTACGAGTTCGTCGTCATCGACACGCCGGCCAACGATTCCTATCTGATGCGGCTCGCCCATTCGCTGGCCGACACGCTGGTCTCGCCGCTCAACGACAGCTTCATCGACGTCGACGTCTTCTCGCGCGTCCACCACGACCGCTCGCGGCGCGGCGCGGTCGCCCAGTACGCCGACCTGGTGATGGAGGCGCGGCGCAAACGGCGGATCGTCGACAACGGAATCATCGACTGGGTCATGGTGCGCAACCGCATGGCGACGATCGCCAGCAACAACGCGCGCCAAGTCGCCCTCAGCGTTTCGCGCCTGGCGAGCGAGCTGAGGTTCCGCGTCGCCGACGGCCTGCACGATCGCGTCATCTTCCGCGAGCTGTTTCCGATCGGGCTCACCGCGCTCGATCCGATCGAGGACGCCGGAGCCGGCGTCAACAGCTCGCAGGCCGCAGCGCGGCGCGAGATCGAAAATCTGGTCGAGGCGCTCGATCTGCCCGGTCGAACCCCGGGCGTCGAGCATCTGCAAGCGCGCCGGCTCTGGCACGACCGCGTCGCCAAACACTATCGCGAACTCGGCGCCGCCGACTGGCGCGCCGGCTGAACTTCCTCTCGTCGAGCCCTTCACAGCCGCCGTAAAGCCGTTATCTTCGACGCAGGTCATGGCGACCGCGCCGACGAAGACGGGAGGGATTCCATGCCGGACCGAACGCCGACGATTTCAGTCGTCATTCCGACCAAGAACCGCCATTCCATGCTCGCCGAGGCGATCGCCTCGGTCCTGCGCCAGGATTTCCACGACTACGAAATCGTCGTCGTCGACGACGGCGTCGGCGCGGCCGAGTTCATCGCCGAGTGGTTCGCCGCAGAGCGTTCGGTCCGTTGCGCCGACAATTCCAAGGCCGGCCAGGTTCGGGCGCGCAATCTCGGCGTATCGCTGGCGCGGGGCGAGATCGTCGCCTTTCTCGACGACGACGACCGCTGGGGCTCGAAGGCCTATCTCTCGGCTGTGCGCGCGGCGATCGACGGACGACAGGCCGCGACGTTCGCCTCGGGCGATGTCGTCGTCGTCGATGACGACATCGGCGTCGTCGAAACCATCCCGTTCGCGGCCTCGACCAACCCCAAGGCGATCCGCGCCGACAACAAGATCCTCGTTTCCGGCTTCGCCTTTTCACGCGCGCTGAGCGGTCGCCTCGGCCCCTTCGACGAGACCTTGCCGATCTATTGGGACTGGGACTGGTATCTGCGCCTGCACGCCGCCGGCGTCGCCTTCCACGATCTCGGGCCGCAGGCCATCGCGATTTACGCCCACCGCCGCGCAACCTCCGGCGACGGTCGTTCGCGCCTTCGCGCCGACAATCTCGCGGCGCTCCGCGCCAAGCACGGGCTCGGACCGCTGACCTTGCGCAACCACGAAAGCATCGCCCGCGACGAAGCGGCGGGGCGCTGATCGCCGCCGGGGCGGCGCGTGGGGCGGCGCCGGCTCGCCGTTCGGCAACGCCGCGTTAGGGTTAATCCGAAATTAAGGACTGTCGGCCAAGTTTCCGTTTGGGCGACCGCGACTCGCCGCGCCGCCGCACGGGGAACAAACCGATGAAGACCTCTGTCGCCGCCGCGCTCGCCGGCCTCGCGATGGCGTCGACGCCGACGCTCGGCGCCGACCTCTTTGGCGTCGCCCCGCCGCCGATGAGCTTTCCCGCGAGCGAAAGCCCACTCACCGAGGTCGGCACGAACTGGTACCTGCGCGGCGACATCGGCTACGAGTTCGACAACGAGCCGACGGTCGTCCCCACCGCCGGCCTGATTCCCGCGATCCTGAACGACTCCCTTACCGGCGCGAGCTACGTCAACGCTCCCCCCGGCAACGCCTCGAGCAACGCCGGCGTGACGCGCGGGAACAATCAGAACAGCCAAGGGCTCAATTTCGACGTCGGCGTCGGCTACCGCGTCAACAACTTCCTGCGGCTCGAAGCCACCTACATGTATTCGAACGGTCCGAGCCTGTCCTACGCCAAGGGATCATTGTGTCCGGACGCCACCGTGCCGGTGTCGAACGAGGTGGGCGGCACGCCCGTCCCGGTCGGCTATCTTTGGGCGCCGGTCGACTGCACCGGCTACCTCCATGCGACCCAGACCAACAATACGGCGCTCGCCAGCGCCTATCTCGACCTCGGCACCTTCTGGGGCGTCACGCCGTACATCGGCGCCGGCGGCGGCCTCAACGCCAACACGATTTCGGGCTCGACGCATTTCATCATCAACGCGGACGGCACCCCGTTCCGCGGCAACACCTCCTCGAGCGGCGCGCCCAACCTCTGGGTCGTCCAGACCGGCGTCAGCGGCGGCTACGCCGTCTACACGCCGCTCGGCGTCCAACCGGACGTGGACTTCGGCAATCAGAATTGGGACCGCCATTTCAGCTCGACCCACTATTCGATGGCCGCCGCGCTGATGGCCGGCTTCGGCTACCAGTTGAGCCCGAGCGCGACGCTCGATGTCGGATACCAGTATCTCAGCCTCGACCTGTTCGGGTCCACCAAGAGCACGATGCAGGATTTCCGCGTCGGCATCCGCTACATGGCCAACTGACTGCGGCGGCTGGTCGCCGGGGCGTTCGCTTGACGCGGACAGGGGTTTGGTTTCCCATCCCGGCCATGTGACCTCCGACCGGCGTCGGCCTTATGTTCAGTCAGTTGATGCGCACCCGGCGCTTCGCGCCGCTGTTCTGGTGCCAGTTTTTTTCCGCCTTCAACGACAATTTCGTTCGCCAGCTGCTGGCGATGCTGATCCTGTTCCGCTTCGGCGCGGAGGACGCCGGCGTCAAGGTGACGCTGGCGGTGGCGGTCTTCATTCTGCCGTCGATCCCGCTGTCGCCGATCGGCGGCGAATTCGCCGACGCCCACGACAAGGCGGCGGTGGCGCAGCGGCTGAAGCTCGTCGAGATCTTCGTCCAGCTCGTCGCCGCGGCCGGCTTCTGGTTCTCGTCGCTCGAGCTGCTTTATCTGGCGCTGTTCGGCCTCGGCTGCGTCTCGGCGCTGTTCGGGCCGATCAAGTACGGCATTCTGCCCGACCATCTGAAGGCCGAGGAGCTGATCCCGGCCAACGCGCTGGTGGAAGCGGCGACCTTCGCCGCCATTCTCTGCGGCCTGGTGATCGGCGGCTGGGCGGCCGCCGAGGGGCGATCGGCCTGGAGCGTCGTCGCCCAGCTCGTCGTCGTCGCCTCCGCCTGCTACGCGTCCTCGCTGTTCATCCCCGCCACCGGGATCGGCGCGCCCGGTCTGGTCGTCGACTACAACCCCTGGACGGCGACGAAGAATATCCTGCGCGAGCTCAGGGCCGACGATCGCCAATGGGTCGGCGCGGCGGCGGTGAGCTGGTTCTGGATGGTCGGCGCGATCACCCTGTCGTTGGTCCCGGTCATCATCAAATCGCGCATCGGCGGCGGCGTCGAAGTCGAGACGGCGATCACGCTGGTCTTCGCCGTCGGCGTCGCCATCGGCTCGCTGCTCGCCGCGCTTCTGTCGCACGGCCGCATCGAGCTCGCGCCGGCGCCCTTCCTGCTCATCATCATGGGCGCCTTCGCCATCGATCTCGGCGCCGTGACTTCGGCGCTCGCGCCGACCAGCGAGACGATCGGCCTCGTCCAGTTCTTCGGCGACGCCTCCGGACGGCGGATCGTCTTCGACGTGCTCGCCTATTCCTGCGCCGCCGGCCTGTTCGTGGTGCCGATCTTCGCCGCCGTGCAGAGCTGGGCGGGCGAGGACCGGCGCGCGCGCGTCATTGGCGCGGTCAATACGCTCAACTCGATCTACATGGTCGTCGGCTCGCTGGTCACGACCCTGCTGCTCAAGCTGGCCGGGCTCAGCGAGTCGGGGGCGATGGTCCTGCTCGGCGTCGCCAATTTCGCCGCCGCGATCTATCTCTTCCGCCGCCTGCCGGCCGACTTCCTGGTTTTTGCGCTACGCACGCTGTGGCGGATATTCCTGCGGCTCGAAGTCGTCGGCATCGACGCCCTTCCCCCCGCCGGGTCGCGCAACATCGTCGCCGTCAATCACATCTCGCTGCTCGACGGCCCGATCATCCTGTCGCTGCTGGACGGCCGACCGCTGCTGGTCGTCGACGCGGCGCTGGCGCGGCGCTGGTGGATCCGCCAGTTCTTGAAACTGTGCGACGCGCGCCTGCTCGACCCGGCCAAACCGATTGCGGCGCGCGAGCTGGTGACCAGGGCGCTTGAAGGTCGGCGGCTGGTGCTGTTTCCCGAGGGTCGCAGCGCCGTCACGGGTTCGTTGACCAAGGTCTTCGTCGGCGCGGCGATGATCGCCGACAAGAGCGGCGCATCGATCACGGCGGTCAGGATCGAAGGCCCCGACCGCTCGCCGCTGTCGCGCCTGCCCACGGCGCATGTCCGCCGCAGTTGGTTTCCCAAGACGAAGGTGACCTTCCTGCCGGCGCGGCGGCTCACCGTCGATCCGGAGCTCACCGGACGGGCGCGGCGCCTAGCGGCGGGCGCGGCGTTCTACGACATGATGTCCGAATCGGTGTACGTCGCCGCCAACTATCGCCGCACCCTGCTCCAGGCGTTCGAGGACGGCGCCCGCGAGCGCCACGGCCGACATGTGATCCTCGAGGACCCGATCTCTGGAACCCTGACCCAGAGCCGTTTCCGCATTGGCGTGGCGCTGCTGGCGCGCAAGATCGCCGAACGCAGCGCGCCGGGCGAGACCGTCGGTCTGATGCTGCCCAATGCCAACGCCGCCGCCGTCGCCTTCATGGCGATCCAGGCTTCGGGCCGCGTCGCCGGGATGCTGAACTTCACCGCCGGCGCCTTCAACCTCATCGCCGCCTGCCGCACCGCACGCATCCGCATCGTGCTGTGCTCGCGCAGCTTCGTCGAGAAAGGCAAGCTCGAAGAGCTCGTGCGGCAACTGGAAAGCGAAGCGCGCTTCGTTTGGCTGGAGGATCTCCGCGACCAGGCTGGAACGACCGACAAGCTGCGCGCCATCCTCGATCGCGGTCGCGCGCTTTATCCGCGCCAGCCCGACGACCCCGCGGCGGTGCTGTTCACTTCGGGTTCGGAGGGCGTGCCGAAGGGCGTCGTGTTGACCAACGCCAACATCCTCGCCAACATCTGCCAGATCTTCGCCCGCTACGATTTCACCGCGGCCGACATCGCCTTCAACCCGCTGCCGATCTTCCACGCCTTCGGCCTCACCGGCGGCCTGGTGCTCGGCCTGATGACCGGAATGAAGGTCTATCTCTATCCGACGCCGCTGCACTACCGGCAGATTCCCGAGCTGGTCTACCGCATCAACGCCACCGCGCTGTTCGGCACCGATACGTTCCTCGCCGGCTATGGCCGCAACGCCGACGCCTACCACTTCCGCACCCTGCGCTACGTCGTTGGCGGCGCGGAATCGATTCGCGCCGCCACCCGACGCGTCTATCTGGAACGGTTCGGCCTCAAGCTGTACGAAGGCTACGGCGTCACCGAGGGATCGCCGGTGCTGGCGGTCAACACGCCGATGTTCAACCGCAACGGCTCGGTCGGCCGCCTGCTGCCGGGGATCGAAAGCCGCATCGAACACGTCGCCGGCATCGAGGAAGGCGGCCGGCTGCTGGTGCGCGGCCCCAACATCATGGCCGGCTACCAGCGCGCCGACAATCCCGGCGAGATCGAGCCGCCGCCGCTCGGCTGGCACGACACCGGCGACATCGTCGTCATCGACCGCGACGGCTTCGTCTGGATCCGCGGCCGCGCCAAGCGCTTCGCCAACATCGCCGGCGAGATGGTGTCGTTGGCCGGCGTCGAAGACATGGCCCTCGATCTGTGGCCCGACAATCCGCCGGCGGTCGTCGCCGCGCCCGACCACAGGAAGGGCGAGCGGATCGTCATGGCGACGACCAAACTCGGCGCGACCCGCGCCGAAGTCCAGGCGTTGATGAAGGCCAAGGGCGCGGCCGAATACATGGCGCCGGCGGTGGTGCTGGTGCTGGAGACGATGCCGCTGCTCGGGTCGGGCAAGACCGACTACATCGAGCTGAGCAGAATCGTGCGCGACCGGCTGAGCTGAACCGGCGGCGGCGCGGCGCGCTTACGCCACCGCCGCCAATGCCAGCGAGCGCGGGCTGCGCGGCGAGCGCGGCAGGCTGACGAGCACGGCGGTGCCCTCGCCCGGCTTGGAGGTGATGCGCAGCAGGCCGCCGTGCAGCTCGATCAGCGAATTGGCGATCGCCAAGCCGAGACCGGAGCCTTTCATGCCGTTGGCCATCGTCGTGTCCGCCTGCTCGAACGGCCGGCCGAGACGCGAGATGTCTTCCGGGCCGATGCCTGAGCCGGCGTCTTCGACATAGAAATACATCTGGTCGGTGACGGTCTGGGCGCCGACCGTGACGACGCCGCCCTCGGGCGAGAATTTGACCGCGTTGCGCAACAACGTGACCAGGATGCGCTCGACTGCGGCGGGGTCGGCCTCGATCGTGTCGGCGCCGTCGGCCTCGACCTCGATCGCCACGTGCTTGTCGCGCGCCGTCGCCGCGACCTCGAGCACCGCCTTGCTGATCGCCCGCTCGACCTTGAACGTTTCCGGGCGCAAGCGAATGTGGCCCGACTCGAGCCGCGACATGTCGAGCACGTCGCTGATGACGTTGAGCAGGTATTGGCCGCTGGCGAGAATATGGGCGCAGTAGTCGCGGTACTTTTCCGAGCCCAGCGGGCCGAAGGTCTCGCCTTCCATCAATTGCGAGAAGCCGATGATGGCGTTGAGCGGCGTGCGCAGCTCGTGGCTCATGTTGGCGAGGAACTCCGCCTTGGCGCGGTTGGCCATCTCGGCCTGCGCCTTCTGCTCATGATAGCGCTCGGCGAGATCGGCGAGCTGCTGCGCCTGCGCTTCCAGAGACCGCCGCGACTGCCGGAGCTGAGCGACGGTGGCAAGCAGCAGTTGTTCGGACTTGAGCAGTTGCTGCTCGTGCTCCTTGAGATCGGTGATGTCGGTGCCGACCGACACATAGCCGCCGTCGCGGGTGCGCCGCTCGTTGACCTGCAGCCAGCGGCCATCGGAGAGGCGCGCTTCGTAGGTGCGTGCGTCGCCCGCGCCAAGCGCCTCGCCGCCGGGTTCGACGTCGGTCTCGCGGTCGACCAGCGGCGGCGCGCCGAGGGAGGCCAGTTCAGCGTAAGGCGCGCCGACTTTCGCCGCTTCCGGCGGCAGGTTGTGCAGCCGCTGGTACTTCGAGTTGCACAGCACCAAGCGGTTCGACGAGTCCCACAGGACGAACGCTTCCGAGATCGCTTCGATCGCCTCGCGCAACCGCTGGTCGGCGGTCGCCGACCGTTCGGCCTCGCGCTTCTGGTCGGTGACGTCGACGGCGATGCCGACGAGCCGCCGCCCGCCGGTCGTCTCGTCGACGACTAGCTCGGCCCGCTTGCGCAGCCAAATCCATTCGCCGTCGCAATTGCGCATGCGCAGCTCGAAATCGACCGACGACGGGTTCGCCTCCCGCGCGCGGGCGGCGATCGCCGCCAGCGGCTCGTCGTCGGGATGGCTCATCGCCTGCAATTCGGCGAGCGACAGTTGGCCCGGGCGCGGCGGCAAGCCCAGCATCTCGAACATCGATTTCGACCAGACGACGCGCCCTTGCGCGAGGTCCCAATTCCACAGGCCGCATCGGCCGCGATTGAGGGCGAGATCGACATGGCCGCGCATCGTCGCCTCGGCGCGGGCGCGCGCCTGCGCCCGCTGCGCCTGCAGCGCGAAGGCGCTGGTCGAGCCGATCAGGGCGAACGAGGCGGCGCCGAGCAGCAGGATCATGATCAGCGCCGAACGTCGCCACGGCCGCAGCAGTTCGCCGATTGGCGCGACGAATGCGATCTGGCCGGGCGTCGCGCGCAGATTGCGCACGGCGGCGAATGCATCGTCGCCGTTGACGCCCTGCACCCTGAGCGCCCCCGCTTTGTCGGCGAGAATGGTCAGCGGTTCGGCGGCGCCGAGCACGGATTCGAGCGCCGCGCCAGCCGCAAGCGGCGGATCGGCGGCGATCACCATGCCGCCGCCGTCGGCGAGCAGCGATCGCGAAGGCTTGAGATCGGGATTGGCGGCGAGGACCGCGCGAAGCGCCTCGGCCGGCGCGGGGGCCGGCGAGGCCGCCAGCGCTTCGTCGAGCCGCGTCGCCAGCGCGGTGGCGAAAACGTCGAGATCGCGCGCCCCCCCGGAGAGCGCGCGTTCGCGCTCGGAGCGCAAATGCTGGAAGGTCAGTCCAAACAGAGCGACGAGCAGCAGCGCGGCGAAGAGCGGCGGCAGGGCCGGCGCCCAGGCGGCGAGCCGGCTCCATGACCCCGCGCCGCGCGCCCCTTTGGCGCCCTCGGCTCGGCCGCGCCTCAGGCGCGAGTCGTCGATTGCCGCGCTCGCACGCGTCATCGCATCCCCCGAAACGTATCGCAATGAGACCGGGAAAACCCGCCGCCACTACCCGAATCACTAAGATAAGAATCCCTGTGAGAATCTTTGTCCAGACCTTAATGAATCGTTGACGCGAAAAATCTGCAGCCGGAATCCGGGCGCGACTCAGACAGCCGGCGCGGACCTGCCCGAGGGCGTCCGCCGCCGGACTCCCGCTCAGCGCCTGCGGACTCCGGCGACTCAGCCGAGCGAGCGGCCGGCGATGTCGCGCAGGTCGGCGGAAAGCTCGGGCTGGGCGAGGATGCGGCGCAGCGCCGCCTCGGCCCGCGCCTGACGCTGCGGTTCGAGCGACCGCCACGAGCGCATCGCCGTCAGCAACCGCGCCGCCACTTGCGGATTGGCGGGATCGAGCTCCAGCACGATGTCGGCGAGGAACGCGTATCCGGCGCCGTCGGCGCGATTGAACTGAGTGGCGTTGGCCGCGAAGCCGCCGATCAACGCCCGCACGCGGTTGGGGTTACGCAGCGAGAACGCGTGGTGCGTCATCAGCTCGCGCACGCGATCGAGCGTTTCCGCCTCAGGGATCTGCGCCTGCAGCGCGAACCATTTGTCGAGGATCAGCGGCTCGGCGGCGAAGCGGCGGGCGAAAGCCTGCAGCGCGTGCTCGCGCCGAGCGCCAGGGATGGCGGCGATCGCCGTCAGCGCGCCGAGCCGCGCCGACATGTTGTCGGCCTCGGCGATCTGGCGATAGGCGAGCTCGGCGCCGCCGACCGCGTTGCCGGCGACAACCATCGCCAGCGCGACGTTGCGCAGCGCGCGGCGGCCGGCGCTCTCCGCGTCGGGGGAAAACGGCGGCGCGTCGGCCGCCGTCGCGTGCAGCGCCGCCAGCGCCTCGGCGTGGGCGCGGCCGAGCGCTCCGCGCAGGTTTTCGCGGGCGCGATGGATGGCGTCGGGGTCGACGTTGAGCGCCATCTCGCGCGCGAGGTCGCCTTCGCTCGGCAGCGTCAGCGCCTGCGCGGCGAAAGCGGAATCGATACGGCCGGCGAGCGCGTCGGCGGCGACCGAGCCATAGGCCTCGACGAACCCGGGTTCGGGCGCCGGCTTCGCGCCGGCGCGGATCGCCGACACGGCGCGCAGCAGCAGCCGCGTCGCCAATGTTTGCAACGCCTGCCAGCGGTTGAAGCTGTCGCTGTCGCGCGCCAGCAGCGTCAGCATGTCGGCCTCGCCGAGATCGTCTTCGACCCGCACCGGCGCGGAAAATCCGCGCAGGAACGACAGCGCCGGCCGACGCTCGAGGCCGACGAAGGCGATCGAACGACGCTCGCCCTCGAGAACGAACACGCCCGTTTCGAGCTCGCGCGCGCTAGCCTCCGTCGACGCGAGCGGGACGTCGCCGTGAGCGGGATCGACGAGGCCGAGCGCGATCGGCATCGTCATCGGCGCCTTGTCGGGCTGGCCGGGCGTCGGCGCGAGCGACTGCGCGACATCGACGCGGAACGTCCCCCGCCCCTCGTCCCATTGCGTCCGCACGGTCACAACCGGCGTGCCGGCCTGCGAATACCAGAGCTTGAAATTCGCCAGATCGCGGCCTGAGGCCTCGGCGAAACAGGCGAGGAAATCCTCGACCGTCGCCGCCGTGCCGTCGCAACGCGAGAAATAGAGATTCATGCCGGCGCGGAACGCCTCGGCGCCGATCAGCGCACGCAGCATGCGGACGAGCTCGGCGCCTTTCTGATAGACCGTCGCGGTGTAGAAGTTGTTGATCTCGTGATAGACCGACGGCCGCACCGGATGGGTGAGCGGGCCCGCGTCCTCGGCGAATTGCGCGGCGCGCAGCCCGCGCACGTCGGCGATGCGCTTGACCGGCGCCGAGCGCTGGTCGGCGGAGAACTCCTGATCGCGAAAGACGGTCAGCCCTTCCTTCAGGCAGAGCTGGAACCAGTCGCGGCAGGTGATGCGGTTGCCGGTCCAGTTGTGGAAGTACTCGTGGGCGATGACGCCTTCGATGCCGGCGTAGTCGTCGTCGGTCGCGGTCTGCGGCGACGCGAGCACGTATTTATCGTTGAAGACGTTGAGCCCCTTGTTCTCCATCGCTCCCATATTGAAGTCGGAGACGGCGACGATGTTGAAGCAGTCGAGGTCGTATTCGCGGCCGAAGGCGCGCTCGTCCCACGCCATCGCCCGCTTCAGCGCGTCCATCGCATAGGCGGCGCGCTCCTCGCGACCGTGCTCGACGTAGACGCCGAGCGCGACGCGCCGCCCCGAGACGGTGACGAAGGCGTCGGCGACGTGGGCGAGATCGCCGGCGACGACGGCGAAGAGATAGCAGGGCTTCTTGAACGGATCGCGCCACACCGCCCAGTGACGGCCGCCTTCCGCCTCGCCGGCGCTTTCGAGGTTGCCGTTGGCGAGCAGCACCGGCGCCTCGGCCTTATCGGCCTCCAGCCGAACCCGATAGGTCGAAAGCACGTCGGGCCGGTCGGGAAAATAGATGATGCGGCGGAAGCCTTCGGCTTCGCACTGGGTGCAATAGGCCGAACCCGACCGATAGAGGCCCATCAGCTTGGTGTTGGCGGCCGGATTGAGCCGCGTCTCCAGGCGCAGCGTGAACGGCCGCCGCGGCGGGTCGGGCAGCGCAAAACCGGATGGCGAGGCCTTGTAGGCGCTGGGGGCGAGCGTCGCTCCGTCGAGGGCGGCCGTAACGAGCTCGAGTTCGTCGCCGTCGAGCTCCAGCGCGGCGTCGGGCCGGCCCTCAGGATGGGGCCGCATGGCGAGCGTGGCGACGACGCGCGTCGCCTCGCGATCGAGCGAAATATCGAGATCGACCGTATCGACCAGGAAGTCCGGGACGCGATAATCCTCGAGGCGAACGGGCTGACCCTGAGCGGTGCGCATTTCGACGGCCTTTCGCTGGTCACGGCGACGCCGCCGAATTCAGTCGGCCGCGGCGCGCTCACCCGCCGAGGTAGCGACCAGGCCAAGGCGGCGCAAGGCTTTTCGCAACGGCTCGGAGGGCGGTCGTCCGCTGGTGAAGAAAGCCGCGAACGGCCGGCCGGCTTCGCCCGCCGGGCCGCCGGCGGCCACCAACGAGTCGACGCGGCGGGCGATTGCCGGCGCCGGATCGACGAAGGCGACCGGCCACGGCGCCAGTCGAATAAAATGACTGATCAATAACGGAAAATGCGTGCAGGCGAGCACGACCTGGTCGGTGCGCCGCCCCGCCAGGGCGACGAAGCACGGCTCGATTTCGCGCGCCACGTCGGCGTCCGCGACCGGCTCGCCGCGCAACTGCCGTTCGGCGAGGCCGGCGAGATCGGCCGCGCCGACCAGGGTGACCTCGCAACCAGCGGCGAAATCGCGCACCAGCGCGCGGGTATAGTCGCGCGCGACCGTGCCCGGCGTCGCCAGCACGCTGATCAAGCGGCTCTTTGAGGCCTCGGCGGCAGGCTTGATCGCCGGCACCGTGCCGACGAACGGCAGGTGCGGATAGGCCGCGCGCAGCGGCGGCAGAACCAGCGTCGAGGCGGTGTTGCAGGCGATCACCACGACGTCGGGCGCCGTGCGCGCGATCAGATCGTCCATCACCGCCCCGACCCGTTCGACCAGCGCCGCCTCGCCGAGCGCGCCATAAGGAAAGAACGCGTCGTCGGCGGCGTAGACGAGTTCGAGATCGGGACGCGCCTCGGCGATGCGGGCGAACACGGTCAGCCCGCCGAGGCCGGAATCGAACACCAGCGCGCGTCGCCGTCGGACCATGGTCGAGACGTTCATGGCCGGCAGACGACCTCGGCGAGCGCGCCGCGTTCGCCCGCCGCGATCTCGCCGACGGACAGCGACGCCGCTTGCGGCGGCGCGGCGGCGAGCGGGAGGCCGAGGAAGGCGGCGATCGCTTCGGCGCCGATCAGCCGATGCGGCTCGGCGATCGCGACGGCGCCGACGCGACGCGGCTCGTCCTTGATGGTCGCGACGACGCCGGCGAGCGCGCCCCGGCGGTCGAAGGCCGGCGCGCCGCTGGCGCTTTTCGTCAGCGCGGCGACGATGGCGAAGGTCCCCTCGCCGACCGGCGCGGCCGCGCCGGGGCTCGCTTCGAGCGTCGACTTTCCCCCCGCCGCCGGCGACAGGCTCAGCGCGACGAGGTCGGTGGCGCCGGCGGCGAGCGTCGGCGCCGCAGCGCCGGCGCCGAAGTCGCCGCCGATCAGCGTCAGCCCGCTCGGCGCGTCGGCGCGCAGGATCTTGGCCGGCTTTCCGTCGACGGCGAGGTCGGCGCAAGCGACGACCGGCAGCGCCGTCAGCGCTTGACCGGGCGCGACGAACAGCGCCGTCGCGCGCAGTTCGGCTGGGGCGGTCGCCGCCGGAGCGGGCGTTTGGCCGGAGGGTGGGATCGGCGTCGGCCGAGAGCCTGGCGAGAGGCCGATGACCGGTGAGCCAATCGCCGGCGCGCCGGTCGCGACGCGCACGATGTCGAGGGCGGAGCGCGCCGAGACGACCTGCATGCGCGCCGCCCCGTGGCTCGCCGGCGTGTCGACGAACGGATCGAAGGAATTGGCCACGGCGAGCGCCAGCTTGTCGAAATCGCTCGATCTCTCGCTTGGGTAGGCGAATGCAAAGCCGCGCAATATCGGCCCCTCCGGCCAGTCGGCGGGGGACTTGGCGAAGCGGGTGTAGAACTTCTCGCCCTTGTCCTCGCCGGCGACGACGAAAAACTCCGCGGCCTTGATCGCCTTATAGGAGATCTTGCGCCCGCCCGCTTCGGCGGACCGTTGCGCGTAGAGCGCGGCGAGGCCGGCGTCGTCGCCGGCGCCGGCGCGAGCCTGTAGCGCGAGGGAGACGCCGCCGTCGCCGCTCTGCAAGGTCGTATCGGCGCTCGAAGGCTTGAGCCTGGTCAAAAGCTTGAGCGGCGCGCCAATGCGCACGCCGGAAATCCGGTCGTCGACGAGCGCGAAATCGACCGCCGCCCGCGCGCGCTGCGCCGCCGTCTTCAGCGCCTCCAACTCGGCCGGGCCGACGATCCCGTCCTGGACTGCGCCGACGCTCTGCTGGTAGGCGAGGATGGAATCGCGGCTGCGCTTGCCGAAGGCGCCGTCGACCGTTCCGTTATAGAAGTCGAGCCAGCCCAGGGCGTCTTGCACGGCCTTGCGGTCGGCTTCCGGCATCGCCAGGAACGCCGCCTTCTGCGCCTCGAGCTTGGCGTCCGCCGCCGCCGTGGCGGCGGCCGGCGGGGATAGCGGAGCGGCCAACGCCGGCGCCGCAGCGGCGGCCGTCAGGGCGACCAATCCGGCCGCCCAAAAGCGATGCGTCGTCATTCCTGCTCCCTTCGCGTCGCGCCGCCATGCTAGCATCGGCTGTCCCGTAAGCACACCGTCGCCGGTTCCCTTTACCGTCCGGCGGGATCGTCGCGGCCCGAAGCCGCCCACAAGGGTCGAAACATGCTCAAGGTCCTTCGCAGCCTCTTTACGCTCGCCCTGCTGCTCGCCGCCGGCGTCGCGTTGGCCGCCGCCGAGGTCAAGCCCTACGCCCGCGACGATCTCGCCAGCGACGTCGTGCGGCTGACCGACACGCTGCGCAAGGAGACGGCGCAAATCGGCGCGAAGCTGAAGGGCAAGAGCGTCGAGCAGTTGCGCAAGGACGCGGCGTCCGCCGTCGCCGCCGGCAACTACAAGGACGCCGGCGCCTGGCTCGGCGCGGTCGTCGCCGCCGACCCGAAGAATTCCGCCTCCTGGCTCGCGCTCGCCAGGCTCGGCGCCGCGGCCGACGACGCGCAGGCGACCGGCCGCTACGACCTGGTCGAACGCGGCCAGACCGCCGCCTACGCCGGCTATCAGCGCGCGACGGGCGCAGCGCAGCAGGCCGAGGCGCTGGCGCTGCTCGGCAATCTCTTCGCTCGGCACGAGATGTGGCGCCCGGCGCTCGACGCCTACCGCGCCAGCCTCGACCGCCACGACGACGAAGACGCGCGCAAGACTTACGAGGATATGCGCGAGAAGCACGGCTTCCGCATCGTCGACTACAAGGTCGACAATGAATCGTCGGCGCCGCGTATCTGCTTCAATTTCTCCGAGTCGCTGGCGCGCAAGACGGACTTCACCCCCTATGTCGCGGTCGCCGGCTCGGCGGACACGGCGATCTCGGCCGAGGACCAGCAGATCTGCGTCGAAGGCGTCAAGCACGGCGAGCGCTATGCGATCGTTCTGCGCCAGGGTCTGCCTTCGGCGGTCGGCGAGTCGCTGCTCAAGGACGCGGACTACGAGGTCTACGTGCGCGACCGCTCGCCGCAGGCGCATTTCGCCGGCCGCGCTTACGTGCTGCCGCGCCAGGGCCAGCTCGGCGCGCCGCTGACGACGGTCAACACCGCGAAAGTGTCGATCGACGTCTATCGCATCGGCGACCGCAACTTGCTCGCCGAGACCGCGCGCGACGACTTTCTCAAGCCGATCACCATCTCGCGCGCGAGCGAGATCGAGTCGCAGGACGGCGTCAAGGCATGGAGCGGGACGATGGACGTCGCCTCCGAGCTCAACCAGGACGTCGTCACCGACTTCCCGATCGCCAAGGCGGTCGGCAAGCTCGATCCCGGCGTCTATCTCGTCACCGCACGGCCGTGGAAGGGCGCAAGCGCGCCAGCTGCGAGCAGCGACGACGACCAG
The DNA here is from genome assembly GCF_049514155.1 of Roseiarcus sp. Taxonomy (GTDB): domain Bacteria; phylum Pseudomonadota; class Alphaproteobacteria; order Rhizobiales; family Beijerinckiaceae; genus Roseiarcus. The sequence continues at coordinate 20,398 of NZ_JBEKVH010000058.1, forward strand.
GACACGGAGCTCGCAACGCAATGGATGGTCGTCTCCGACCTCGGCCTGACGACCTTTTCCGGCGACGACGGCATCCATGTCCTCGCGCGTTCGCTTGCCACCGCCCTGCCGCTGCCGGGCGTCGAGCTGCGGCTGATCGCGCACAACAACGAAGTGCTGGCGACCAAGACGACCGGCGCCGACGGGCGCATCGACTTCGATCCCGGCCTATCGCGCGGGACCGGCGGCTCGGCCCCCGGCCTGCTGGTGGCGACGCTCGGCGACGACTACGGCGTCCTTAATCTCGGCCAGCCGGCTTTCGACCTCACTGACCGCGGCGTCGGCGGCCGCGACGCGCCGAGCGCGCTCGACGCCTTCGTCTACACCGAGCGCGGCGTCTATCGCTCCGGCGAAACGGTGTTCGTCGCCGCGCTGCTGCGCGACGCGACCAGCGAGGCCAAGACCGGCCTGCCGCTGACGCTGGTCGTCAAGCGCCCCGACGGCGTCGAATACAAGCGCGTCACCGTCAACGACCAAGGCCTCGGCGGGCGTTCGCTCGCCGTGCCCCTGGCGGCGGACGCCGCCCAGGGGACCTGGTCGATCGACGCCTACGCCGATCCCAAGGCAGCGGCGATCGGCCACGCCGAGTTCCTGGTTGAGGACTATCTGCCCGAGCGGCTCGATTTCACGCTGAAGTCGCCAAGCAAGTTCGCCGAGCGCGGCGAGCCGATCGAGGTCTCGCTCGACGCGAACTTCCTCTACGGCGCGCCCGCCTCCGGGCTCGACGTCACCGGCGCGATCCGCCTCGAGGCCGTCCCCGACGCCGGGCTCGCCGGCTTCCCCGGTTATGTCGCGGGCCTTACTGAGGACGAGTTCACGGCGGTCGAAAACCAGTTCCAAGACAAAGTGCAAACCGACGCGAAGGGCCACGCCGATCTCTCCGTCGATTTGCCCGACGCCGACGCCGCGCGGCCGCTGGAAGCCAAGATCATCGTCGATGTCGCCGAATCCGGGGGGCGTACGGTCGAACGCGTGATGACGCTGCCGCTGCGCCCCAAGGGCGCGCTGATCGGCGTCAAGGAGGATTTCGACGAAAGCTTAGGCTACGGCGAAACCGCGACCTTCGAGACGATCGCCGTCGGCGCCGACGGGCAGCGCATACCACGCAAGGGCGTGAGCTGGTCGCTTTATCAGGTCACCAACGACTATCAATGGTA
>NZ_JBEKVH010000059.1:0-21424 GCF_049514155.1 Roseiarcus sp.
CAGAGCCGCTTCGAGGTGTGCCGCTGGGTCAGTTGCGACGACCACGCCGAGCTCGACAAGTTCGTCGCCGCCTATCCGTCGTCGATCGCCGCCGACCTCGACGGCGCCCCGGTGTTCCTCGCCACCAGCGCGTTCAACCTGCGCTACGACCAGGAGCGATGGCCGAAGATCGTCTTCGCCGACGTGAAGGACTATCAGAAGTAGGCGTAGGCGCGGCCGACGGCGGCTCACCATGCGCGCGATCGGTTGAGTCGAGAGCGACGTTGCTGGGAAAGCGCGTTGGATAGGTTTGAATGGACGTGAGCTATTTGGCCGGCAACAGCAGCGCTTTCAAATCAAGCGACACCCCGAACGCGCCAGGCTTGACCTCTATCGCATCCACCAATCGCTTGCCGACGCTCTTCGCTCTATGACGACGGGGATCGTGCGACGCAATTCTAAAATTCTTCAGTTCCAGTCCATCCTTCAGATCATGGAATATTCCCTCGATGGCGCGCAGAAAATCGGTTTCATCTTTGCAGAATGGTTTCAGTGGAATAACCAAAAGATCTTCCAGACCGGGAGCGGCGGCTTTGCTGTCGTCAAAACTCTCGCGAAAGTAACTTGGATGAGTCTTGGTAATCAGCAAACCGGGAAGAACTTCGTCGGCGTCTAGGGTTCCGACTCGATGCCAATTCAGCACCTCGTTGCCAAAATGGCTACCTCTTGAACTTCCAATGACAACAGTCCCAGTCTTGTCGGCCCTGTCAGCCATGCTCATGAAATGCTTCTTGAATATCTGTTCCCATTCCCCTTCAGGCCAGCCGTAATCAAGAAGATAAATATAAAGAGATCGGCTACCTTTGATGCTAACCGTATCCATGTGGCTTATATACAGACCCATTGACGCCTCCATCAACGGCAACAAGAACGCGGCGACATCATGCCGCCCGGGTGCGCGAGACCGCGGAGCCGCGCTTGCGCGAATTGAAGGTGACGCTCATTTCGACATCCTGGTCCAGCTTGCCGAGAATGCCGATCAGCCGATCTAGCGTGAAGCGGCGAAGCTGCGTATTGCGGATGCGGGAGAACTCCGAATGGGCGACGCCGGTCAGGCTTTCGGCATCGCGCAACGAAAGCCCGCGTTCGTCAAGGATGCGGATGATTTTGGCGGCGGTGACGGCGCGCGCTTGGGCGAGGCCCGCGTCGGGTCGACCAAAGTCGCGATAGACATTGCCCGAGCCGCGCACCAACTCCAGTTCGTTCTCGCTCATCTCAATGCCTCCGTCAGCCGCTTGAGCCGCTCGCGGATCAGATCGACCTCCGCCAACGGCGTCTTGATCCCGGATTTCGACTTCTTTTGGAACGCGTGGATCACCCATACGTCGACGTCGATCTTCACCGCGTAGATCGCTCGAAACGCGTCGCCGCGATGGCGCGCCGCGATCTCGAACACGCCGCCCTCGACGCCCTTGAACGGCTTCGCTTTGCCGGACATTCGGCCTTCCGCTGCGACGGCCAGGGCGTCGAGAATGTCGTCCTGCGCGGCTGCGGGAAACGCTTCGAAGTCCTTGCGCGCCGCTCTGATCCAAGAAACGCTTCGCGTGTCTCGCATGAACGTCATGTTGACAAATTTGTCACCAGATTGCAAGCTCTGTCTCTAGCGTTGCGCGGTGGATGTCCGCATATCGAATTTGGCGAGAGGCGGCGGTCACAGGACCAACAGGCGCGGATTGGGCCTACGCCGCCATGCCGCGCGCCCGGCCGCAGACCGCGCCTATTCGTCGTCGATCGCCGCCGACCTCGACGGCGCCCCGGTGTTCCTCGCCACCAGCGCGTTCAATCTGCGCTACGACCAGGAGCGATGGCCGAAGATCGTCTTCGCCGACGTGAAGGACTATCAGAAGCGGGTCTAAACGGGGTAAGCTCTGCCCCAGAGACCGATCCAGGAGCGCGCCGATGCAAGGCAAGACCGTAGTCGCGACGGGGGCGACGTCGGGGATCGGGGCGATCGCGGTCGTCGAGCTGGCGCGGATGGGGGCGCGCATCGTCTTCATCGCGCGCGACCCAGAGCGCGCCGAGGCGACGCGCGCCAAGCTTGAGGCGGTCGCGCCGGGCCGCGGACACAGCGCCCATATCGCCGATCTGTCGCGGATCGCCGATACACGGCGCGTCGGCGACGAGATCGCCGCCAGCGAAGCGCGCATCGACGTGCTGATCAACAACGCCGGCGCGATCTTTTCCGACCGCCGCGTCACCGCCGAGGGTCTGGAGATGACTTTCGCGTTGAACCACATGGCCTATTTCACGTTGACCGGCTGTTTGCGCGATCGGCTCGTCGGCTCGGCCCCGGCGCGCGTCGTTTCGACCGCCTCGGCGGCCCATTACGGCGCCAAGCTCGACTTCGAAGATCTGCAATGCGCGCGCGGCTATAGCGCGTGGAAGGCCTATAACCGTTCGAAGCTCGCCAACATCCTCTTCACCCGCGAACTGGCCAAACGCCTCGCCGGAACCAACGTCACCGCCAACTGCCTGCATCCCGGCATTGTCGCGTCGCGCTTTGGCGACGAAGCCGGCGGCTGGACGGCGCGGCTGTTTCCGTTCATCAAGCGCTTCGCGATCTCGCCGGCTGGAGGCGCCGACACGATCATCTATCTCGCCTCGTCGCCGGATGCGGCGAAGGCAAGCGGCGAATATTTCGCCAAGCGCAAGATCAAGACGCCGTCCCGCGCCGCGCGCGACGACACGGCCGCCGCGAAGCTGTGGGCAATGAGCGAAGCGATCGCGAAGTGACAGTCCCCTCTCGCCACATGAGCGTCCCTCTCCCGAAAGGGGGCTGCCGGATTCACATATTGGAATCCCAAAAGTCCAGAGCCGACGCTGCCTGATCCGTGCTCGGCGTCAATGTCGCGCCAAGCGCGGCCGCTTCGCGGCTTGCTCGTTTCACTCGCAGACATTGACCCCTCCGCGCGGCTCAGGCTGTTGGTTTCCACGATCTTTGGTGAGTGGGCCGGCCGTGCGGCCGGCTCCGCTCGCCAAAGGCCGTGGAAACAAGAACGCCACATCGGAACGGCGCAGTCATCGCGAAGCGGCCGAAGCAAAGCGTAGGAGCGGCGAAGCCGCTTGACGGCGCCGGGCCGATGTGGCCCCGAGCTGAAGATGCGTGAACGCCGTAGGCAAGCGGGATGAGGGACTGGGAGGATTTCCCCGTCGCCTCCGGCCACTCGCCTCGCCCCTCATCCCGACCTTCTCTCCGCAAGCGGGGAGAAGGGGTCACGCCGCCTTCGTCCGCGCGCGATCGTAGGCGGCCTTGACTCGCTCCGTCGGGCGGACGGCGGCGCGCTCGGCGAGCAGGGCGCGCGCCAGGCGCCACCGACCGGAGCGTTCGGCGGCGGCGATCAGGGTCTGGGCGACGATGTCGCGCTGGGCGTGGCTGCCGCCGATACGGATCGCCTCGTTGCGCGCCGAGGAGAGCGCGTCGATCGCGGCGGAATCATCCCCGGCGCCGAAGGCGAGCATGCCGTCGACCAGCGCGCGGCCGACCTCGACCGTCACGCGGTGATTGTCGCCGGCGCCGAGGCGCTGATAGGCGTCGAGCGAGGCGCGCACGCGCGCGGCGTCGCCGGCGTCGGGCGAGCGCGCCGCGGCGAGCGCGAGGTGCAGATCGTTGAACGCCGACACGTGGTCGTCGACGTGCCGCATCCACGCTTCGGCGACCGGCCGCCAGCGGTCGCCGACGTCGACGCCGGCGAGTTCGAGCCGCCACAACAGGCTGGCGGCGTCGACACGGTCGAGCGTCAGGTCGTCGGCGAGCTTGGGCGCAGCGAAGCGGTCGTAGTCGGCGATCGCCTCGTCGAAGCGACCGAGCTCGATCAGAAAGGCGCCGAGATGCCAGCCGTTGTGCCCGGCCATGAAATGCGCCGGACGCCAGTTGGCGCGGGTCGACTTGAGGAAGGCGATCCCCTCCTCCTGCCGGTTGGCGGTCTCGAACACATGGGCGAGCGCATGGGTCGCCCAGCCGTCGGCGGGATTGCCCGCCAGCGCCTCACGGCCGACCGCTTCGGCGCGGCCGAGTTCGCCCGATTCCTCGAGGCCGAAGGCGTAGGCGCCGAGGACGAAGCTGGTCAGCGGATTGCCGCGCTCCCAGGCCGGCAGGACGCGCGCTGCCGAATCGCGGATGGCGAGCGAGTGGCCGTGGAAGAAATGCGCGTCCTCGACCAGCCGCAGCGCCAGCGCGTCGCGCGGGTGGTCGGCGAGCATGTCGTCCCAGATCCGCTCGCTCTCGAAGGCGCGGCCCGCCGCCCAGGCCTTGGCGGCGGCGAGGTGGCGGCGCTCGCGCTCGGACGCGCCGCCGATCGCCGCCTCGGCCGCCGCGAGGGCGCTCGTCACTTCGGAATGGTCGCCGCGAAAGCCGCCGATCAGGAACAGATCGGCGATTGCCGTCGCCCCGAGCGCGAACGACGGGTCGGCCGCCAGCGCGCTCTTCAGCCCGCCGACCGGATCGCCCGTCAGGCCCCAATAATCGGCGACGGCGCGGTCGAACGCCGCCGCCGATTCGGGCGCGCCGGCGAGCGGCAGGTCCTGCTGGTCTTTCGCCATCGACAAACTCCCTCGCTCGAGCGCGGCTTACCGCCACGATAGCGCGGCAAGGTCGGTGGCGAAAATCGGCGCGTTGCGCCACAGGTCGGTCAGGCGCGCGTCGGCGAGCGAGGCCTGCTGCAGTTGGAACAGGAAGACGTTGACGCTGTCGTCGGCGAGTTGGCGTTGCGCGTCGCCGATCGCCGCCTTGAACGCCGCGAGGTCGGGCGCCGCGGTCAGCTTGGCGTAGATGTCGCGGAACTTCTGGCTGTCGTATTGGAAATAATAGTCGGGGTTGGCGTAGATGCCGATGTCGAGCGGCTCGACGTGGCTGATGATCGTGAGGTCGTAGTTCTTGTCCTTGTAGACGCCCGACAGCCATTGCGCCCATTCGACGTTCTCGATCTTCGCCTGGATTCCGACCTCGGCGAGTTCGGCGGCGACGATTTCGCCGCCGCGGCGCGCGTAACTTGGCGGCGGCAGGATCAGGCCGACGTTGAGCGGCGTCGTCACGCCTGCCGCCTTGAGCAGCGCCTTGGCCTTCTCGGGGTCGTGCGCGTATTCGCCGGTCAGATCGACGTAGCCTGGATCGGAGGGAACGAGGTGGCTGCCGATCGGCGCGCCGAGACCGTTGACCGCGCCTTCGATCAGCGCCTTGCGGTCGACGGCGAAGGCGAGCGCCTGGCGGACGCGCAAGTCGTCGAACGGCTTGCGCTTGTTGTTGATCGCCAGGATCGTCTTGCCCTCCGTGCCGCCGACGATCACCTGAAAGCGCTCGTCGCTCTTGAACTGATCGAGACTGGCGAGGCCGTCGAAACGCGGGATGGCGTCGATGTCGCCGGCGAGCAGGCCCGCGACCTGCGCCGAGGAATCGTTGATGAAGCGGAAAGTCGCGGTCGCGATCGCGACCTTGCCGGCGTCGCGATAGCCGTCCCATTTCTTCAGCGTGACGGCCGAGCCCCTGCTCCACTCGGCGAGCTTGTAGGGACCGCCGCCGACCGGATTGGCGCCATTCGTCGCCGCGCTCTTGGGTTCGACGATCACCGCGGTGTTGAGGCCGAGGTGAAACAACGCGTCGAAGCTCGGCGCCTTGAAGGTCGGGATGACGACGTCGGGGTCGGTAGCGTCGGTCGCCGCGATCGACTGGAAGAAGGCTTTCTCCTTATTGGTCGAATCGGCGGCGGCGGCGCGCTCGAAGGAGAATTTGACGTCCTGCGACGTCAGCGGCTCGCCATTCTGGAAATGGACGCCCTTGCGCAGCTTGAAGGTCAGCGTCTTGGCGTCGGGCGACACGGTCCAACTCTCGGCGAGCAGCGGCGTGACGGAGAAGTCGTCGCCGATCTTCGTCAGGCCCTCGAACACATTGTAGTGGACGATGTCGCCGATCGAGGCGGCCGCTCCGGTGGTCGGATCGAGCCCCGGCGGCTCGAGGGCGATGCCGATCGTGACGCTGTCTTTCGGCGCCGCGTAGGCGGCGGTCGCCAGCAACGCGGTCGCGGCGAGGAAGGCGCGGAGGAATTTCATTGAGCGAGCCCTTGTATATATAAAATAGATAGACTAACTATCTTGTACGCCGCAAGGCCGCGTCAAGGGGGTCGGCCCGCTTCGCGGCGCCGTCTGGCTCAGGCCGCGGGCGGCGGCGCGAAGCGCAGCGCGGCGCCGATGCGGTTCCACCGGTTGATGACCGGTCGGCGGCGGAAGAGCGCGCGGCGCCGCGATGCCTGGCGCGGACAGCGACTCAGCAGGGAATCGCGGCGACCCGCTTTGGCGCCGCGACGACGAACGGCTAGGCTCTCCGCCGAACCGATGTCGGGAGAAGGGACTTCGATGCTGCGCGCGTTTCTCGTCCTCGTCTGCCTCGCCGCTTCGCCGGCGCTCGCGCAGACGATGATGCATCATCACGCCATGATGGATTCCGGCGACGGCGCGCCGATCACGCCGACCCAGGTCGGCCAAAGCGCCTTCGCGGCGATCCAGGAGATCGTCGCCATTCTCGAAGCCGATCCAAAGACCGACTGGTCGAAGGTCGACATCGAAGCGCTGCGCCAGCACCTGATCGACATGGACGCCGTGACGCTGTGCGCCGAGTCGAAGAGCGAGCCGGTCGACGGCGGAATGCGCTTCGTCGTCACCGGCGCTGGGCCGGTGAAGGATTCGATCCGCCGCATGGTCTTCGCCCATGCCGCGACGATGAACGGCGTCGGCGGCTGGAGCATGAGCGCGGCGGAAATCGACGACGGCGCGACGCTGACGGTGATCGCGCCGGCCAAGGACGCCGCCAAGCTACGCGCGCTCGGCTTCATCGGCGTGCTGACGCTCGGCATGCACCACCAGATGCACCACCTGATGATCGCCAAAGGCGAGAATCCGCATCCCTAGCGACGGACGCCGGGGCTCACGCCCGCAACGACCGCGCCGTCGCGGCGGCGACGCCGGCGCAGAGGATGAGGAACGCGATCCCCAGCCTGAGGCTCGCGCCCTGCGCAATCGCGCCGATCACCACCGGGCCGCTCAGCAGCCCGGCGTAACCGGCCGTCGCGACCATCGCGACGCCCGCCGCCGGAACGGACGCCAGTCCCGCCGCGGCGCTGAACAGCGTCGGGACGACGTTCGACAGGCCGGCGCCGACCAGCGCGAAGCCGAGCGTCGCCGGCCCGAGACGCGGATCGACGACCGCCAGCGCGAGGCCGGCGGCGGCGAGCGTCGCGCCCCAGCGCACGACGCGCGCGCGGCCCCAGGCGCGCACCGCGTTGTCGCCGAGAAGCCGGCCGACGACCATTGTCGCCGAAAAGGCGGCGAAGCCGATCGGCGCCATCGCCTGCGGCGCCCGCGCCGTCTCCATCAGATAGACGCCGACCCAATCGCCCATCGCGCCTTCGCAGCCCATGCACAGCAGCGCGGCGACGCAAAGCGGCAGCAGGGCGCCGGTCGGCGGCGCGATGTGCGCTTCCATCAGCGGCGACAGGGCGCCCGCCTCCTGCAGCCAGGGCCAGACGAGCGCGGCAAGCGCGGCGACCAGCGCGGCGGCGACCCCGAGCGGCCACCCAGCTCCGAAGACGAGCAGCGCGCCGCCGACCGCCGCGCCGACCAGGCCGCCGGCGCTCCACGCCGCGTGGAACGACGACATGATCGCCGCGCCCCAGCGGCGCTCGACGCCGCTGGCGTAACCGTTCATCGTGACGTCGAGCAGCCCGTTCGCCGCCCCCATCGCGAAAGCCGCGACGACGAGCGTCGCGAGGTCGGGAGCGAACGCGGGCAGCGGCAGCGCGACGCCGAAGAGCAGCGTCGCGGCGCGCGTCGCCTTGGCCGGGCCGAGCCGCCGCGTCAGCCGCGCCGCAAACTGCATCGCCAGCACCGCGGCGAGGGCGAAAGCGAAGAGGACAAAGCCGAGCGCCCCGTCGGAGAGCGCGAGGCGCGCCTTCAGCGCCGGGATGCAGGCCGCCCAGGCGCCGATGCCGATTCCGTTGGCGAGAAAGACGGCAATGACGGCGACGCGCTCAGTCCAGGCCGCCGAACGCACCGAGGCGACGCCGCCGCTCATCGTTTCGCCTCGCCGACGCGCTCGGCGCAATGGACGCTGACGCCAGCGCGGCGCAGCGGCGCCAACGCTTCTTCCGGCGCGTCCGCTTCGACGATGAGATGCGTGAGCCGCGAGGCCGGAGCGACCGCGAAGGGCGCCGCCGTTCCGAGCTTGTCGGTCGTCACCGCGGCGGCGACAGCCTTCGCCCGCTCGGCGACGAGCCGCTTGAATTCAGCCTCTTCCGCGTCGAAGGCGGCGACGCCGGCGCGAGCGTCGACGGCGCAGGCGCCGAGAAAGGCGAGATCGACCCGAATCGCGCGCGCGTCGCGCAACGCCCGCGCGCCGAGCGCCGCGCCGGAGCGCGGATCGACGCGGCCGCCGATGACGATCAGCTCGACGCCCGGCTTGCCGACGAGATCGCTGGCGATGTCGGGCGCATTGGTCGCGACGACGATCCCGAGGCCGGGGGCAAGCGCGCGCGCGATCGCGGCGTTGGTCGAGCCGGCGTCGAAGAACACGACCTGGCCCGGCCGCACCAGGGCCGCGGCGGCGCGGCCGAGGGCCGCCTTGCGCTCCGGCGCTTCGGTCCGTCGAGCCGCCAACGGGCCCGAGGCCGGAGACAGCGGCAACGCGCCGCCGTAGACGCGCCGGCATTGGCCCGCCGCCGCCATTTCGCGCAGGTCGCGCCGAATCGTGTCCTCGGAGGTTCGAAACTCGCGAGCGAGATCGCCGGCCAGAACGCGCCCGTCACGCGAAAGGCGTTCCAGGATGATCTGCTGTCGCTCGTCGGGAAGGGCGGGAAGGACGCTCGTCGGCATTGCCATGCAATCGTGCATATATAGGCATTATCGTTCACGATCGTGCACCGTTGGTCAAGCCCGTTCTACGGCGACGCCCGCCAAGGCGCCGTCGCCATGCTCCCGTAATCCACGCATTGGGGGTTGGCGCGAGGGCGCCGGGCCAGGCGCCTTCAAAGGGGGCCGGTTCAGGAGCGCGCGATCGAAAACCAGTTCTCGCGCTGAGCGTTTTTTGGCGCCGAACCGCCTGATAATCCACGATCGGCGAATCGTTTTGTCGAGCCGGCGGCGCCTGCTGTGAAGCGCCGCCGCTTACACCGACAGCCGCCGCCGGACCTCGCTCTCGACCATGTCCTTGCGTTCGCCGGCGAGGACCACGGCGCCGCGATCCATCACCGCGTAATCGTCGGCGAGGTCGCGCGCCCATTCGAAATATTGCTCGACGACGACGATCGCCATCTCGCCCTTCTGGCGCAGGTAGCGGATCGCGTTGCCGATGTCGCGGATGATCGACGGCTGGATGCCCTCGGTCGGCTCGTCGAGCACCAGCAGCTTCGGCCGCGTCACCAGGGCGCGGGCGATCGCCAATTGCTGCTGCTGGCCGCCGGAGAGGTCGCCGCCGCGTCGCCCCATCATCTCGCCGAGCACCGGAAACAGGCTGAAGATTTCGTCGTCGATCGTCCGCCTGTCGCGCGATACGGCGGCAAAGCCGGTCATCAGGTTCTCACGCACGGTCAGCAGCGGGAAGATCTCGCGCCCCTGCGGCACGAAGCCGAGGCCGCGGCGGGCGCGCAAATGCGGCGCGAGCCCGCTGATCTCCTCGTCCATCCAGCGGATCGAGCCGGCGGCGATCGTCTGATGTCCGACGATCGCCCGCAGCAGCGAAGACTTGCCGACGCCGTTGCGGCCGAGCACGCAGGTGACGCGGCCGATCGTCGCCTTGAGCGAAACGCCGCGCAGCGCCTGCGCCGCGCCGTAATAGAGATCGATCGCTTCGACGCTCAGCATCTTCACCGCCCGAGATAGACTTCGATGACGCGCTCGTCGGCGCTCACCTGGTCGAGCGTGCCTTCGGCCAGCACCGAACCTTCGTGCAGCACCGTCACCTTGACCCCGAGATCACGGACGAAGGCCATGTCGTGCTCGACGACGACGACCGAATGGTTGCGCGCGATCTCGCGCAGCAGTTCGGCGGTGGCGGCGGTCTCGGCGTCGGTCATGCCGGCGACCGGCTCGTCGACCAGCAGCAGCTTGGGATCCTGGGCGAGCAGCATGCCGATCTCGAGCCATTGCTTCTGACCGTGCGACAGCGCGCCGGCGAGCCGCTGGCGCTGGTCGCCGAGGCGGGTGGTCGTCAGCATCCGGTCGATCGTCTCGCGCTCCGTCGCGGCGGCGCCGCCGAACAGGGTCGCGAACACGCCGCGCGGCGCCTTGGCGGCGAGCAGCAGATTGTCGGCGACGGTGTGGTTCTCGAACACCGTCGGCTTCTGGAACTTGCGGCCGACGCCGAGCTCGGCGATTTCGGCCTCGTCGAGGCGCGTCAGGTCGTGGCGACCCTCGAAATACACGTCGCCCTCGTCGGGCCGCGTCTTGCCGGTGATGACGTCCATCATTGTCGTCTTGCCGGCGCCGTTGGGGCCGATGATCGCGCGCATCTCGCCCGGCTCGAGCGTCAGCGACAGGCCGCGCAGCGCCTTGTAGCCGTCGAAAGAGACGCTGACGCCGTCGAGATAGAGCAATGAACCGGTGAGTTCGGGCTTGTCCGCTTCGCTCATCGCGCGCCCTCCTCCTGCTGCGCCAGCGAAGCCGTTGACGGCGGCTTCGGCTCGACGGCGGCGCGGCGCAGGTTCAGCAGCCCGATCAGACCCTTGGGCAGGAACAGGGTCACCAGCACGAACAGGCCGCCGAGCGCGTAGAGCCAGTATTCGGGGAAGGCGCCGGTAAAATAGGTCTTGGCGAAATTGACCGCCACCGCCCCGAGCGCCGCGCCGACCAGCGTGCCACGGCCGCCGACCGCGACCCAGATCACCGCCTCGATCGAGTTGGCGGGATCGAACTCGCTCGGGTTGATGATGCCGACCTGCGGCACGTAGAGCGCGCCGGCGACGCCCGCCATCACCGCCGAGACGACGAAGACGAACAGCTTGTAGTTCTCGACCCGGTAGCCGATGAAGCGGACGCGACTCTCGGCGTCGCGGATCGCGATCACCGCCTTGCCGTATTTCGAGACGACGATCGCCCGACCGATGAGGTAGCTCAGCGCCAGCGCCAGCGCCGACAGCGAGAACAGAGCGGCGCGGGTCGCGTCCGACTGGACATTGAAGCCGACGATGTCCTTGAAGTCGGTGAGGCCATTGTTGCCCCCGAAGCCGAAGTCGTTGCGGAAGAAGGCGAGCTTCAGCGCATATGTAAGCGCCTGGGTGATGATCGATAGGTAGACGCCGGTGACGCGCGAGCGGAAGGCAAACCAGCCGAAGGCGAAGGCGAGCACGCCGGGCACCAGCATCACCATCAGCGACGCGTAAGCGAAAGAGTGGAAGCCCCACCAGGCGACCGGCAGCTCCTTCCAGTTCAGGAACACCATGAAGTCGGGCAGGATCGGATTGGCGTAGACGCCGCGCGCGCCGATCTGGCGCATCAGATACATACCCATCGCGTAGCCGCCGAGCGCGAAGAAGGCGCCGTGACCGAGCGACAGGATGCCGCAATAGCCCCACACCAGGTCGAGCGCGAGCGCGAGGATCCCGTAGCACATGTACTTGCCGAGCAGCGCGACGACGTAAGGCGGCATGGCGAAGGCCGAGTCGCGCGGCACGACGAGCGCCAGCACCGGCCCCAGCGCCGCGGCGCCGATCGTGATGACCAGGAACGCGACGCCGAGGCGATCGAGGCGGAGAAGCGGCGTCTTCACGTCAGGCCTCCACCGCGCGACCCTTGAGCGCGAACAGGCCGCGCGGGCGCTTCTGGATGAACAGAATGATGAACACGAGCAGCAGGATCTTGCCGAGCACGGCGCCGATCACGGGTTCGAGCAGCTTGTTGGCGACGCCGAGCACCATCGCGCCGAGCAACGTGCCCCACAGATTGCCGACACCGCCCAGCACCACGACCATGAAGCTGTCGATGATATAGCCCTGGCCGAGGTTGGGCGAGACGTTGTCGATCTGCGACAGCGCCACGCCGGCGACGCCGGCGACGCCGGAGCCGAGGGCGAAGGCGAACATGTCGATGCGACCGGTCGAGATGCCCATCGCCGCCGCCATGCGGCGATTTTGCGTCACAGCGCGCATGCGCAGGCCGAACGATGTCGCGCGAAGCGCGAGTTGCAGCGCGCCGAAGACGAGGATGGCCAACGCGACGATCCACAGCCGCCCGGTCGTGATCTGCAGGCCGGCCCAATCGAACGAGCCCGACATGAAGTCAGGCGCGACGACCTGCCGATTGTTGGCGCCAAACAGGCTGCGCACGGCCTGCTGCAGGATCAGCGACACGCCCCAGGTGGCGAGCAGGGTCTCCAGCGGACGACCATAGAGGTAGCGGATGACCAAGCGCTCGATCGCAACGCCGACGATCGCCGACACGAGGAAGGCGACCGGCAACGCGACGGCGAGCGAATACTGGAGGAAGCTCGGGGGCAGCGCGCTCTGGACGACGAAGGTCGCGTAGGCGCCGAGCATCACCATCTCGCCATGCGCCATGTTGATGACGCCCATGACGCCGAAGGTGATGGCGAGGCCGATCGCGGCAAGCAGCAGCACCGAAGCGGCGGAGATGCCGTAGATCAGGTTCTGCAGCACGTTGAGCCAAACGAGATGCGCCTTGATCGCCGCCTCCGCGACGAGCGCTGCGGTCTTGACCGCGGGATCGTCGGACTTGGCGCCGACTTCGTCGATCAGGCTCTGCGCGTCCTGGTCGCCGCGCGCCTTCAGCGTCGTGACGGCGGCGACGCGATCGGCGCTCGACGTCTTCGGATCGAGAACGACGATCGCCGCGCGCGCTTGACGCAGGGCCTCGGCGACCTGGGGGTTGCTTTCACGCGAGAGTTGCGCGTCGAGGGCGGCCAGAGCGCCGGCGTCGCGGGACTTGAACACCGCTTCGGCGGCGCTGGCGCGCTTCTGCGGATCGGGGCTGGCGAGGGTCAGCGCGCCGACCGCAGCCGCGATCGCGCTGCGAAGACCGTTGTTGACGCGCACCTTCTTGAACGAATCGGCGTCGACGCCGGAGAGCTTCTCGCCAGTCTTTGCGTTGATCAGGTCGTCGCCGGTCGTCTGGTAGACGATGATATGGGCGACCGGATCGATCAGCAGGCGGTTGTCGCCGAGCGCGTCGAGGATCGCCGGCGCGTTGGCGGCGCCGGTGGCTGCAAGCGCATTGACGCCCTGTTCGGTGCTGGAGAATTTGTTGTCGAGGAATTTGGCCAGCGCGTCGTCGACGGCGTCGGCGCGCGCCGCGGTTGCGCAGCAGAGAAAGAACAAGATGGCGACGAGGCGCGCGAGCGTCATAGCGTTCTTTCGGCGATCTCTTGAGCGGACGGTCTGGTCGCGCCGCGGCGGCGCGGGCAGATGGCGGAAATGGGCGCCGCTCGAGGGAGGATTCGAGCGGCGCCAGTTCGCAATCGCGTTTCCGTCAGGCCACGCGGCTCAGCCGCCGCACTTGCCGGTCTTGACGTTGAAGTTGCCGCAGTTCATCGGATGACGCCAGTCGGCGATCAGGTCCTTCGACCCTTCGAGGTAGGGCGACCACTCCTGCGCCACCACCGTGCCCGGCGTCTGCCAGACGGTGTTGATCAGGCCGTTCGCCTGGATTTCGCCGATGTAGACCGGCTTGGTGATGTGGTGGTTCGGCATCACCGTGGCGTAGCCGCCCGTCAGGTTCGGCACCGTCACGCCGATCAGCGCGTCGATCACCTTGTCAGGATCGAAGCTGCCCGCCTTCTCGACCGCCTTGACCCAGGCGTGGAAGCCGATCACGTGCGCTTCCATCGGATCGTTGAAGGTGCGCTTCGGATTCTTGGTGAAGGCGCGCCACTTCTCGATGTAGGCCTTGTTCTCCGGCGTATCGATCGTCTGGAAATAGTTCCAGGCGGCGAGATGGCCGACGAGCGGCTTGGCGTCGAGGCCGGCGAGCTCTTCTTCGCCGACCGAGAACGCGACGACCGGAATGTCGGTCGCCTTGATTCCCTGGTTGCCGAGCTCCTTGTAGAACGGCACGTTGGCGTCGCCATTTATGGTCGACACCACCGCGGTCTTCTTGCCAGCCGAACCGAAGGCCTTGATCTTCGTGACTTCGGTCTGCCAGTCGGAGAAGCCGAACGGCGTATAGTTGATCAGGATGTCTTCGGGCGCGACGCCCTTCGCCTTCAGGTACGCCTCGAGGATCTTGTTGGTGGTGCGCGGATAGACGTAGTCGGTGCCTTCGAGCACCCAACGCTTCACTGCGCCGCCGTCGTCGCTCATGAGATAGTCGACGGCCGGAATCGCCTGCTGATTGGGGGCGGCGCCGGTGTAGAAGACGTTGCGCTCGGACTCTTCGCCCTCGTACTGGACGGGATAGAAGAGGATGCTGTCGAGCTCCTTGAACACCGGCAGCACCGACTTGCGCGACACCGAGGTCCAGCAGCCGAAGACGACCGAGACCTTGTCCTTCGAGATGAGCTCGCGCGCCTTCTCGGCGAACAGCGGCCAATTCGAGGCGGGGTCGACGACGACCGGCTCGAGTTTCTTGCCAAGCACGCCGCCGGCTTTGTTCTGCTCGTCGATGAGCATCAACATGACGTCTTTCAGCGTCGTCTCGCTGATCGCCATCGTGCCGGAGAGCGAGTGAAGAATGCCGATTTTGATCGTGTCCTCCGCATGAGCGGCGAAGGAACTCAGCGCCATGGCGCCGCCGACCAGAGCGCCGGCCGCGCGCAATACGAAACGTCTCGTCACTGACATCGTTTACCCCGTCGTTCGTTCCCAGCCCGGGGAAACGGCGCACGGAACGGGCCGACCCCAGCCGGGGTCGCGACGCAAGCGCCATGCCAGCCGCAGAGCTCGGAATCGCTGGCGGCGCACCCTCGGGGCGCCGAAACGCGCGTCAGAGCGCGCATTTGTTGATCGCCGTGGATAATCCGGCGCCGCTTAAAGCATCAGCGCGGCGCGCGCTTGCCGAGGATGCGCTGCAGGGTGCGCCGATGCATGTTGAGCTGGCGCGCCGTCTCCGAGACGTTGCGCTCGCACGATTCGTAGACGCGCTGGATGTGCTCCCAGCGGACCCGGTCGGCCGACATCGGATGCTCGGGACCGTCGACGTGCTGGCCGCGCTCGGCGGTCAGCACCGCGACGATCTCGTCGGCGTTGACCGGCTTGGCGAGATAGTCGTAGGCGCCGAGCTTGACCGCGACAACGGCGGTCGCGATCGCGCCGTAGCCGGTCAGGATGATCGCCTTGGCCTCCGGCCGCTTGGCCTTCAGCGCCTTCATCACGTCGAGGCCGGTGCCGTCGCCGAGCTTGAGGTCGATGACCGCGAAAGCCGGCGCTTCGGCCTGGATGGCGGCGAGGCCCTCGGCGACGCTGGCGGCGACCCGCGGCGTGAAGCCGCGCGACCCCATGGCCCGCGCCAATCGTTCGCCAAAAGGTCTATCGTCGTCGACGATCAGCAAGGATTTATCGAGCGCCGCCGCCTCAGCGGGTGGCGGGCTCAGGGAGTCCCTTTCGGGTTCGACGGTCTCGTTACGGTTGGCCATAATCCTAACTTTCTAACGCCTGTCGAAGCGGTAGTCGACCCTGTTCGAACTTTTCGATCGGCCAGACGATTGTCGCCACCGCGCCGGAGCCTGGCGGCGGCAAGTTGGCGATCCCCAGCACGGCGCCGGATCTTTCAAGCAGCGCCTTGGCGATGAACAGGCCGAGCCCAAGGCCGCCGGCCGCCTCGTCCTCGCGCCGGCGCGCTCCGCCGCCGCGGGTGGAAATGTAGGGTTCGCCGAGCCGCCCGAGCACTTGCGGCGGGAATCCGGGGCCGTCGTCGGCGATGACGATCCTCACTTCGGAAGCGGTCCAGGAGGCGCTGACCTGGACCCGCCGCTCGGCGAAGCCGACCGCGTTCTCGACGATGTTGTGGAGGCCGTAAATCAACCCGGCGTTGCGCCGGCAGATCGGCTCGGGCGGCGCTCCCTGGCTTTCGACCTCGATCGCGACGTCGAGCAGGCGGTGCGGCGTGACGATCTCCTCGATCAGATCGCCGAGCGTCGCCTCCTCCATTGAGGCGGCGGCGATCGTGTCGGGCGACGACAGTTTGCGCAAGATCGTGCGGCAGCGCGCGACCTGCTCTTCCGCCAGACGCAGGTCGTCGGCCCATTGGGCGGCGATCTGCGGCTGCGCGGCGAGGTCGTGGACGACCAGCGCGACCGTCGCGAGCGGCGTGCCTAATTCGTGGGCGGCTGCGGCGGCGATGCCGTCGAGCTGGCTCAAGTGCTGCTGGCGGGCGAGCGTCAGTTCGGTGGCGGTGAGCGCGCTGGATAGCTGCCGCGCTTCCTCGGCGATCCGGCTGCCGTAGATGGCGATAAAGGCGCCGCTGACGGCGATGCTTATCCACATTCCCACGACGTATAGGTTGGGCGGCTCGAACGCCGCGCCGTCGGGCCAACGAAGGGTGACGCGCCAGAGCTGCACCGCCGTCGCGCAGGCGAGGGCGAAGGCGAGCAGGGTCAGCGTGCGGCGCAGCGGCAGCGCCACCGCAGCGGTCATGATTGGGGCGAGGAACAGGAACGAGAACGGGTTGGCGAGGCCGCCGGACAGCGCCAGCAGCGCCGCGAGCTGGGCGACGTCATAGGCGAGGATATAGATCGCCCACGAATCGTTGAGCCGATGGCTGACCGGAAAGCGCACGCGCAAGCCGGCGTTGACCGCCACGGAGGCGGCGACGCACACAAAACAGGCAAGAACTGGAAATTGCAGGCCGAGCGCGTAATGGGCGGTCAGAATCGCCGCCGTCTGGCCGACAATCGCCAGCCAGCGAAGCCAAATGAGGGTGTCCACTCGAAGTCGACGCGCCCGTTGGCCGAAATCTTGGTCGTCGAACGCGTCCAAAGTCGCTTTGCAGCCTGTCACTGCGGCCGCAGCGCGGGCCGCCTACTGAATCTTTTCGTCAGGATATACGCCCCATAGCGCGACTTGTTCAATATAGCCTTTGTATCCCTCGCCGTCGATCAGGCACCAGGCGCCGTCGCAGGTCATCACGTTGGCGATCACGCCCGACTGCAGGGTGGCGGCGACGCCGCCGCCGCCGCGCGGCTGGGCGTAGATCTTGTAGACGGCGCCTTTCTTGCCGACCCCGACCAGCGCCGTGCGGCGCCCGGAGAGCAACGAATGCAGCACCCAACCCTCGACGCCCTCCGAATCGCGCACCTTGCGCCAGATGTCGAATTCGGCGGTGATCTCCACCGGCAGCCCGGCGCGCTGGTAGACCCACTTGGTGGCGTGGTCCTTCGACGGGCCCTCGCGCAGGTTGACGCGGTCGGTCTTGAGACTGGCGTAACGCGGCAGCGGCAGGCCGGTCACCGTGCCGACCGAATCGGCGGCGGCGAACGTCGCCCACAACGCGATCACCGCCGCCAAACCGAACCGAAGCGCGCGCGACGAACCCAAAACGATCAAGGAATCTATCATGCCCCACCCACACGAAGGCGCGACGCCGGCGTCCTTGTCTTTGCCCCGCCATCTGCTAGAGAGGCCGCGGCGACGCCCGGAGCGACGGTCGGACCGCGGCTGCAAGCCGGGGACTCTCCTTTTGCGCAGCGCGTCGTAAACGAGACGTTAAGGCATTTGCTATTGCGCGCGAACGTGGTTGAAATCTGGCGGGCCGCCGTCGGCGGCGGAAAGGGCGGGGAGGACCGGGCTTGATGTCGAAGAAGAAGCCCATCGTCATCGTCACCCGCAAGCTCCCCGATCTGGTCGAGACGCGGATGCGCGAATTGTTCGACGCCCGCCTCAACCTCGACGACAAGCCGATGAGCGAGAGCGATATCGTCGACGCGATGCGCGAAGCCGACGTGCTCGTCCCCACCATCACCGACGTCATCAACGCCGGCATGATCGCCCAGGCCGGCGAACAGATGAAGCTGATCGCCAATTTCGGCAACGGCGTCGATCACATCGACGTCACTTCGGCGCTGCGCCGCGGCGTCACCGTCACCAACACCCCGAGCGTGCTGACCGAAGACACCGCCGACATGACGATGGCGCTGATCCTCGCCACCGCGCGGCGGATCGCCGAGGGCGCGCGCGTCATTCCGGAGGGGCGCTGGACCGGCTGGTCGCCGACCTGGATGCTCGGCCGGCGCATCACCGGCAAGCGGCTCGGCATCATCGGCATGGGCCGCATCGGCCAGGCGCTGGCGCTGAGAGCGCGCGCCTTCGGCATGTCGATCCATTACCACAACCGCCGCCGCGTCGCCCAGCAGATCGAGGAAGCCCTGGAGGCGACCTATTGGGATTCGCTCGACCAGATGCTGGCGCGGATGGACTTCATCTCGGTCAACTGCCCGCACACGCCGGCGACCTATCACCTGCTGTCGGCGCGGCGGCTCAAGCACCTGCGTCCGGAGGCGATCGTCATCAACACCGCCCGCGGCGAAGTGATCGACGAGGCGGCGCTGACCCGCATGCTGGAGGCGGGCGAGATCGCCAGCGCTGGCCTCGACGTGTTCGAACACGCCCCGGCGGTGTCCGAGAAGCTGATCGCGCTCGCCAACGCCGGCAAGGTGACGCTGCTGCCTCACTTGGGCTCGGCGACGCAAGAGGGCCGCAACGACCAGGGCGAGAAGGTCATCATCAACATCAAGACCTTCATGGACGGCCACCGCCCGCCCGACCGCGTCCTGCCGAGCATGCTGTAAGGCGACCCAATTCGCATCGCGGGCCCGACGGCGGACGCCGGTCAAGTTCGGCTCGCGACGTCGTCAAGTTTCGTCAAGTTTCGTCAAGTTTCGTCAAGCGATGTCAAGCCTCGTCAAGGCTTTGCTTGACAGGACTCCATGCAACTTCAGCGGCTTGCGCGGAACGTCCTTGACGACGGCGCTGCGACGAAACCACATATGCCCGGCGCCGCTTCGATCCGTCGCAGGCGATGAGAACAAGGATAGCGCGACTTTCGCCGCCGGCAAAGACAATGTCCGCCCCACGCAGACAGGGGGCGCGTGACGCGCATGTCGCGTCCCCCTTCGCGATTCAAGCCGCATCGCAACACACGCAGTTTTGAGAGCGCTCCAGACTCTTTCGGCATTATGCAGAGCGCCGTACGATTTCATGAACGCTCCCGTTCCCTCCCTTCCCGCCGCCACGCTGGCGGAGTCGCCGGTCGCCGCCAGCCCAGCCTTCACGCGCGGGCAGGTGTTGCGCGTGCTGTCCGGCATCCTGCTTTGCATGCTGCTCTCCGCGATCGACCAGAACGTCGTGGTGCCCGCCGTGCCGGCGATCGCGGCGGACCTCAACAGCTACAGCCATCTCGCCTGGATCGTCTCGGCCTATTTGCTCACCTCCACGGCGGCCACTCCGATCTACGGCAAGCTTTCCGATCTCTATGGCCGGCGCGCGCTGCTGCTGCCGGCGATCGTCTGGTTCGTCTTCGCTTCCGTGTTGTGCGGATTCGCCCGCAGCCTTCCCCAGCTCGTCGTTTTCCGGGCGCTGCAGGGGATCGGCGGGGGTGGACTGCTCGTCATGGCGCAGGCGTCGATCGCCGACGTCGTGGCCCCGCGCGAGCGCGGCCGATACCAGGCCTATATCTCGGGCGTGTGGGCCGCCGCCAGCATCGCCGGTCCGGTGCTCGGCGGCTGGGTCACCGACGCCGCCTCGTGGCGGTGGATCTTCTGGTTGAACGTGCCGATCGGAGCCGCCGCGTTCGTACTGAGCGATCGCGCCTTGAAGATGCTGAAGGCGCGCCGGCTCGAGGCGCGCGTCGACTACGCCGGCGCAGCGCTGCTGACGATCGCCATCACCTGCCCGCTGCTGATCCTGAGCTGGGGCGGCGACGCCTTTCCGTGGCTTTCCTCGCCGATCCTACTCCTCGCCCTCGTCACCGGGCTGACCTTCGCGGCCCTTTTCGTGCAGGAGTGCAACGTCTCCGAGCCGCTCCTGCCGCCTCGGCTGTTCCGCAGCCCCGTGGTGTCGCTCGCCGTCGTCGCCGGCTTCCTCGCGACGGCCTGCATCTTCGCCGCGGCGTTCCTGCTGCCGCTGCAGTTCCAACTCCTCCACGGGGCGAGCGCCTCGGACGCCGGCGCGCTGATCGTGCCGTTCCTCGGCGGCGTCATCGTCGGGGCGTTCCTCGCCGGCGAAGCCACGCGCTGGATCGGCCGCTGCAAGGGGCTGATGCTCGCCGGATTCGCGGCCGGCGCGATCGGCTTCCTGCTGCTCGCCGGGGTCGGCGCGACGACCAGCCATGCCGTGATCGCCCTCGATATGCTGGTCGCAGGCGCCGGGATCGGCCTCTGCCAGACGCCCAGCCTGGTGGCGGTGCAGAACGCCGCGGAGCGCCGCGACGTCGGCGCGGCGACCGCGGCGCTGTTGTTCCTGCGCTCGATGGGGGGCGCCTTTGGCAGCACGCTGGTCGGGTCGCTGTTGGCCTCGCGTTTCGCCGCCCGGCTCGCGGCCGGCGGGCTCGGACATTCCCTCACGCTTGGCGTGCTGCGCGGCCAAAGCGACGCCGCTCAGCTCGACGCGGCGGGGCGCCTCGTGGCGCAGGCGGCCCTCGTCAGCGGGTTTCACCTTGCCTTCCTGACCTGCGCCGGCCTCGCGGCGCTCGGCTTCCTCGTCACCCTGCCGATGCGCGATCTGCCGCTGAGGGGCTGAGGGGCGGGCGGCTGTGGGGGGCTTAAGGGGCTTTCAGATTTCACAGGGCTTTGCGGAGATAGGATACGCTTTGCGTCCTTGGCGGGGAGCGCCGCCGACCTCATGGAAGCCTCTTTTCTCCGAGGTTTTGACCCTGTCAATGGCGCGCATTTCGCGCGCCGCCTTCGGCGGTCGAAGACCATTGACAGGGTCAAAACCTCGGAAGTTCATGCTTCCAAGAGGTCGAAGGCTTGATGTGTGGCGGCGAGGGACGGAGCGGTTCTGGTCGCGAAGGTTAGGCGCTGACTGCGGATCGCGAAATTGCGCAATTCATATCGTGTCATTGAATCCCTCTCGAAACCCCGTCAGTCTTTCAAACCAATCCATCGAATGGGAGCTCCCACATCAGCCGCTTCGTTCGATGCTTGCCAAAGCCAACTTGGCGGCCTCGTCGAACTTCGCTAACAGCCCAGCATGTTTGAACGGTAGACCCGATACGACCGCTCGCGCCCACTCGACGTAAGTTCGCTTCCGGTCGACAGGCCAAGGCGGAGGGCTCTTTGCAATGGCGCGCAGATTGCTGGTCTTGTCCGCCAGCTTGATGATCGAGGCGTCATTGCTTTTATGGTGGGCGCCGGCGACCTGCTCGTCCTTACGCACCTGTTTGGGGAGGCTCTTGTCGTCGGTCACTTCCGCCACGATGGACGCGACCGTCGATCCGAAGAGCGCAGCGACTTCATCAATGG
>NZ_JBEKVH010000060.1:0-21266 GCF_049514155.1 Roseiarcus sp.
GGCGCTGATCCCTTTCATGTCCAAGCGAGTCGCTAAACTCTGGAAATGATTAGAATCAATGCCGTGCGCTTTGCCCAGAAAAATCGAACCGGACAGCCGTGGGTCAAGCCCGGCCATGACGGGGATGCGCTGTTTCACGTGAAACAGTCCTCATTTCCCTACGCACAGCCGCTTGAAGATTTCGCCGAGCACGTCTTCGACGTCGATCCGGCCGGCGATCCGCTCCAGCGCCCGAGCGGCGAGCCGCAGGTCCTCCGCGACCAGCTCCAGCTCGCTTTGCGCCGGGTCGAGCGCCCGCTCGAGCGCCACAAGCGCGTCCGTGTAGGCGATCCGGTGCCGCTCCAGCGTGATCAGCGCTGGCGTCGGCCCAGTCATTTGCTCTGCCGCGACATCGGCGATCGCGTCAAGCAATTGTTCGATTCCCTCGCCGGTGACAGCGGAGACCCGGATTGCCTCCGCCTCCGCCCAAGCGCCGAGGTCGGCCTTGGTCGCCACCGTGATCGCGGCCCCCGGACCGGTGAAGGGCGGCGCGTCGTAGGCGGTCGAATCGGTCAGCCACAAGGTCAGGTCGGCGCGCTCGGCCCGTCGTCGCGCGCGCGCGACCCCCTCGCGCTCGATCGGATCGTCGGATTCGCGCAAGCCCGCGGTGTCGACCAGCGTGACCGGGAAACCTCTGAGTTCAAGCGAGGCTTCGATGAGGTCGCGGGTCGTGCCGGGGATCGGCGAAACGATCGACACTTCGCGCCGCGCCAGCGCGTTCATCAGCGTCGACTTGCCGACGTTGGGCGGGCCGGCGATGACGACGGTGAAGCCCTCGCGCAGGCGCTCTCCCGCTTCGGCGCCGGCGAGCGCGGCGAGCGTTCGCGCCGCCGCGGCCGCCGCGATGACGCGCGCCTGGTCGAGCGAAAGCGCGTCGGAATCCTCGACGTCGGAAAAGTCGATCTGCGCTTCGATCAGCGCCATCGCCTCGGCGAGCGACGCGCGAATCGCCTCGGCGTCGCGGCTGAGCGCGCCGCCGGCGATCCGCAGCGCCTGGCGCCTCTGCGCCTCGGTCTCGGCGTCGACCAGGTCGGCGAGGCCTTCGACTTCGGACAGATCGAGCTT
This sequence comes from Roseiarcus sp., assembly GCF_049514155.1. Taxonomy (GTDB): domain Bacteria; phylum Pseudomonadota; class Alphaproteobacteria; order Rhizobiales; family Beijerinckiaceae; genus Roseiarcus. The sequence goes on from NZ_JBEKVH010000060.1 coordinate 1,105, forward strand.
GCCGTTCTCGAACGCGCGCCAGGCGAATTCGCCCGCTTCGGCCGGACGCAGACCGGGCAGGCGCGCCAGCGCGGCGACGATTCCGGCGACCGTCGCGCGGCCGCCGGTCGCCTGCAACTCGGCCATCTCTTCGCCGGTGAAACTCTTCGGCGCGACGAAGCGGACGACCAGCGCGCGGTCGAGGGTTTCGCCGCTGGCGGGATCGCGCAAATGCGCCAGCGTCGCGACGCGGTCCGGGAACGCCTTGCCCGGCGCCAGCGCCGCCAGCGCCGCCGCGCAACGCGGGCCGGAAACGCGGATGACGGCGATCGCCGCGCGTCCCGCGCCGGAGGCGGGAGCGAAGATCGTGTCGCGCGAAGCGGGAAGGAAAGGCGCGCCGGCCATGACCGCGAAATCCTCTGCGCGCCGAAGCGGCGCGGCGGCGCCTTCTATAATGCACACGGCGAATTGCGTCGCCGCCGATTGCGTTGTTCCGGCAATCTCCCCAAATGCCCGGAACGCCATTGGCGGGAGGGAGCCCGATGCTGGTCGACGGAAAATGGAACGGCGATTGGCAGCCGGTGCAGGCCAAGGACGCCAAGGGCGGCTTCGTTCGCCAGGAATCGTCGTTCCGCAATTGGGTGACCCCGGACGGCCGCCCGGGCCCGACCGGCGAAGGCGGATTCGCCGCCGAACCGGGCCGCTACCATCTTTACGTCGCGCTGATCTGCCCGTGGGCGTCGCGCACGCTGATCGCGCGCCGGCTGAAAGGGCTCGAGGGCGCCATCGCCGTCACCGTGGTCGAGCCGGTGATGACCGGGCAGGGCTGGCGCTTCGGCGACTACCCCGGCTCGGGTCCCGATCTCGTCAACGGCGCGACCTATCTGCACGAGATCTACACCCGCGCCGACCCGCACTACAGCGGCCGCGCGACGGTGCCCGTACTTTGGGACCGGGCCAAGCGGACGATCGTCAACAACGAATCGGCCGACATCGTCAGGATGTTCAACGCCGGCTTCGGCGCGCTCGCCGAGTCATCGCTTGACCTCTATCCATCTGATATTGCTAGAGAAATAGACGCGCTCAACGACCAGATGTATGGCGGGCTCAACAACGGCGTCTATCGCGCCGGCTTCGCGACGACGCAGGTCGCCTACGAAGACGCATTCAAACAGGTGTTCGCGACGCTCGACGCGCTCGAGGCGCGGCTCGCCGACGGACGCCGCTTCCTGTTCGGCGATCGTTTCACCGAGAGCGACATCCGCGCCTTCGTCACGCTCGTGCGCTTCGACGTCGCCTATCACGGCGTGTTCAAATGCAACCGCAGGCGCATCGTCGATTACCCGGCGCTGCAGGCTTACTTGCTGCGCGTTCTCGACGGAAACGGGATTCGCGAGACGGTGTCGATCGACCACATCAAGCGCGGCTATTACGCGATCAAGTCGCTCAACCCGAACGGAATCGTTCCGCTCGGACCGGACATTCCGGGGTTGACCGATCGCGCCTGAGCGGCCTGCGCTTCGCTCACTTGTAGGGCGGCGTGCAGACGACGTACTGGTCGGTGATGACGTCGCGGTCGCCCTGCTTCTCACGCTGGAAATAGAGATAGCAAATGCTCAGCGCGCCGGTGCGGTAGTCGACGCGGAACACGCCGCCTTCCTGTTCGTGGCGCGTCGCGACGAGCCCGTAGTCGCCCGGCTCCTGCTTGGTCGCGCCGTCGCCGCTGCGATAGCAAACCGTGATCCCGAACGCGCCCGGCTCGATGTCGGTCTTGCCCGGATTGTGGGCGTATTGGCAGGCGATGACGTCGCCGGTCAGCTTGTCGAGCCGATAGACCAGCGACAGGTTGATCTGCGGCGCGGCGAGAAATTCGAACTGCGGCGCCGCCACGGCGCCGCCGGTCGCCACGACGAGGGCGGCAAGAAGGAAGAGCAAGCGTCGCATCGCCGGACCTCGCGCTCAGAAGCGAATCACCGGCGCAAGTGTAGAGTGAGCCGCGATGCGAGGGAATCGCCGCTGCGCCGAGCCCGGCGAAACGTTCGCGCCTCCCCCTGCTCGCCGCCCTTCTTCCGGGTCTTTCCACCGCCCTCATCCTGAGCCGCCTGCGTAAGCAGGCGAGTCGAAGGATGGCCCGGAGCGCGCCGATCCCCCGCGTCGTTCGAGACGCGCCGCGGACGCGGCGCTCCTCACGATGAGGGGGATCGAGTTCTCGGATTTCCCGCCGCCCTCATCCTGAGCCGCCTGCGCAAGCAGGCGAGTCGAAGGACGAGGGGGATCGAGGCGCGTCAGGCCGTCAGCACGTCCTTCGTCGCGACGGTCGAATCGGGGTTGAGGCGGTAGACCAGCGGCACCCCGGTCGCCAGCTCCATCGACGGGATCGTCTTCGGGGTCAGGCGGTCGAGCACCATCACCAGCGCGCGCAGGCTGTTGCCGTGCGCGGCGACCAGCACCCGCTTGCCGCCCAGCACCGCCGGCAGGATGTTCTGGCAGTAGTAGGGCAGCGCGCGCGCCACCGTGTCCTTGAGGCTCTCGCCGCCTGGCGGCGGCACGTCATAACTGCGCCGCCACAGATGGACCTGCTCTTCGCCCCACTTCTTGCGCGCGTCGTCCTTGTTGAGCCCGCACAGGTCGCCGTAGTCGCGCTCGTTGAGCGCCTGGTCGCGCGTCTCCGGCAGGCCGGTCTGGCCGAGCTCGGCGAGCGTCAGCGCCAGCGTGTGCTGGGCGCGGGTCAGCGCCGAGGTGAAGGCGACGTCGAACTGCAGGCCCCGCGCCTTCAGCCGCCGTCCCGCATTTATCGCCTCTTCGACGCCGAGCGGCGTCAGGTCGGGATCGCGCCAGCCGGTGAACAGGTTCTTGAGGTTCCACTCGCTTTGGCCGTGGCGCAGCAGCACGAGCAGGCGTTCCGATTGCGGCATGAGTTCAGTCTCCAAGGCGGGGCGCGGGGTTCAAAGCACGATCCGCCGCCTTGGACAATCGCAAAAAACGGGCGTCCGCATTGCGCCGGCTCAACGGCTTCCCGCCGGCTGGCGATGGGCGACCGGCGCCAGGCCGGGCGGCAGCGCCATCGCCTCGCGCCGCGCCAGCCGCCGCACGCCGACCGGGCGGTAAAGCTGCTTGGTCGCCTCGACGATCAGCACCCCGGCGAAAGGCAGGCCGATCGCCGCGCCGATCCGCTCGATCGCCGGCGCGGAATTGAGGAAGAAGCGGCGGCGGAACGGCGGCGCATAAAGCGCTTCGCCCCAGAAGATCGGCGAGAACAGCGCCTCGCGCATCAGGTCGCGCAACTGCGTGCGCGAATAGGGCTGGCCCTGGCCGAACGGGTTGCCGTCGACCCGCGCCCAAACGCCGCGCCGCGACGGCACGACGAACATCGCCCGGCCGCCCGGCGCCAGCACGCGCCCGACTTCCTCCAGCACGCCGCTGGGATGCTCGGCGGTCTCCAATCCGTGAACGACCAGCGCGCGGTCGATCGAGGCGTCGGGCAGCGGCAGCATGTCGAGCTCGACCAGCGCCGCGGCGGCGCGTCCTTGCGCCGGCCAGCGCGCAACGCCGACTTCGGCCGGCATCAGCGCGAGCGTGCGCTGCGCCTGGTCGCGAAATCGCTCCAGCAACGGCCCGGCGAAACCGAGGCCGAGGATCGACAGGCCGCGGCAATCGTCCCAACGTGCGCGCAGCACCCGGCCGATCAGCCGCCGCGTGACGTCGCCCAGCGGCGAAGCATAGAAAGCGACGAGGTCGTTGACGTCGAGCGGCATGTTTGGCAAGGCCTGTCGGCGAAGCGCGGCGAATGTGGACCTTTCAAAGCCGTGGCGCAAACGCCGCCTCGCGGCGGAAATCAACGAGGCGGCCATGACCACCCACGTACGTCAGTTCCTCTGCCTGAAGGACAATTACGGCGTGCTGGTGCACGATTCCGACACCGGCGCGACGGCGGCGATCGACGCTCCGGACGGCGAGGCGGTCATCGCCGCGGCCGCGGCCGAGGGCTGGACGCTCACCGACGCGCTGATCACCCATCACCACGCCGACCACGTCCAGGGCCTGCCGGCGCTGCGCGCGCGCTATCCCAAGCTCAAAGTTGCCGCTCCGGCCAAGGAAGCGGCGCGCATCGGCGGCGTCGATCGACCGCTTTCCGAAGGCGACTACGCGCGCGTCGGCCGGCTCGCCGCCAAGGTCGTCGAGACGCCCGGCCACACCGCCGGCCATATCGTCTATTGGTTCGAAGAAGAAGAGATCGCCTTCGTCGGCGACACATTGTTTGCGCTCGGCTGCGGCCGGGTGTTCGAGGCGCCGCCGGCGGTGATGTGGGAATCGCTGTTGAAGCTTGCGGCGCTGCCCGGCTCGACCCAGATCTACTGCGGTCACGAATACACCGAGGCCAACGCGCGCTTCGCCCTGACGATCGAGGCCGACAATTCCGTGCTCAAGGCGCGCGCCGGCGAAGTCGCGACGCTGCGCGCCGCCGGCCGGCCGACCCTGCCGACCACCATCGCCGCCGAACTGGCGACCAATCCGTTCCTGCGCGCCGAGGAGCCGAGCGTGCAGGCGGCGATCGGCATGACGGGCGCCGATCCGGCGGCGGCCTTCGCCGAGATCCGCGCCCGCAAGGATCGCTTCTAGGACGATCGGCGCTTGGCTGGAATTGTTTCCCGCCGCCCTCATCCTGACCCGAGCCGCCGGCCGAAGCCGGCGAGTCGAAGGACAAGGGCGGGGGCGTCAGGCGCTTCCCCTCGTCGTTCGAGACGCGCCGCTGGCGCGGCGCTCCTCACGATGAGGGGGATCGAGTTCTAATCTCCCACAGCCCTCATCTCGGCCCGCCCACCCAACCGCCCTCATCCTGAGCCGCCCGCGAAAGCGGGCGAGTCGAAGGACGTTGCAGAACGCGCCAAAAAGCAGACGGTTGCCGCCGGCCCGGTTTGGTTGCCGAATCGTTAAACGGAAACCTCGCCTTAACCGATCGTCGCTAGATTTCGTCGGCGCGGCGGAGATCGGCGGGCGATGGATCGGCACAACGGCTCGGACGGCGCAGGCGCGAGCGAGGCGTCGGCGCGCGCGGCGAACGAATCGATCGAAGCGGGCGTCGCCGACGCATTCGCGCTTGATCCTCGCTCGACCCTCAACCGCCTGCGCGCGGTCGTCTACGATTGGGACATCGCCAGCGACCGATTGTCGTGGGGCCCCAACGCCGCCGAGACGCTCGCCGCGTTTCCAGCCAGCGCGTTGGCGACCGGCGCCGGTTTCGCCGAACTCGTCACCGCCGACTCGCCGTCGTCGCGCGATCGCGCGATCCGGGAATCGAGCGGCGGCGACGGCGGCGACGGCGCGCCCTATCGCGCCGTCTACCGGCTGGCCGCGCGCGGCGGCGGCGTCTTCACGATCGAGGATCTCGGCCGCTGGACCGCCGGCGCGAGCGGCCGCCCGGCGCGCGCCCACGGGCTGATGCGGCTGGTCGCCAACGACGAAACGCCGAGCGTCGGCGACGCCGCCGGCCTGTCGGAGCGGCGCGCGTTCGCCCGCGCGCTCGAAGCGCGCCTCAGCGAGGCGCGGCCCGGCGACGCGGGCTTTTCGGCGGCGATTTTCGGCGTCGAGAATCTCGGCGAGCTCAACCGCCGTTACGGCTACGAAGCGGCCGACGAGGCGATCGCGACGGTCGGACGCCGCCTCGCCGCCAACGTTCGCGCGATCGACATCGTCGCTCATTTGGCCGGCGGCAAGTTCGCCGCGCTGCTGTCGGCGGGCGCAGAAGAGTCCTTGGCGATCGCCGCCGCGCGCCTGATGCAGCGCGTCTCGGCAGAGCCGATCGCCACATCGGCCGGACCGCTGCGCGTTTGCGTGCGCGTCGGCGCGGTCCTGGCGCCGCGCCACGGGCGCAGCGCCTGCCGCCTGTTGCAGCACGCCGAAGAAGCCTTCGAAACGGCGGCCGGCGAGCCGCGCCGCTTCGCCGTCTACACGCCCGGCCAGGCGATCAGCGACGCGCGTCGCCGCGAAGCGGCGATCGCCGACGAGATCCTCGCCGCGCTGAACCAGCGCCGCGTCCTGGTCGCCTACCAACCAGTGGTCGCGGCCGCCGACGGGCGCGTCGCGTTTTATGAGGCGCTGCTCAGGGTCAAGCAGGAGGACGGCGAAATCGTCGGCCCGTCGGCGTATCTCCCGGTCGCCGAGAAAGTCGGGCTGGTCGATCAGCTCGATCAGCGCGTGCTGGAGCTCGCGCTCGATCGCCTCGTCGCCGAACCGGGCTTGCGCGTCTCGGTCAATGTCTCGGTCGCGACCTTGCGCGCGCCGGGCTGGCTCGAGCGGCTCAAAGTCCTGCTCGGCGCGCATCCGGGCGCGGCCTCGCGGCTGATCGTCGAGATCATCGAGACGTTGGCGCTCGAACCGGTCGAGGAAATCGAGCGCCTGCTCGCAGCGATGAAGTCGCTGGGCTTGAAGATCGCGATGGACGACTTCGGCGCCGGCCACACGTCGTTCCGCAACCTGCGCCGGCTGGGGATCGACATCGTCAAGATCGACGGCGCCTTCGTTCAGAACGTCGCCTGCTCGCTCGACGACCGCGTCTTCGTCCGCAGCCTCGCCGATCTCGCGCGCCATCTCGGCCTGACGACGGTCGCCGAATGGGTCGAGGACGAGGAAGCGCGCCGGTTGCTGCGCGATTGGGGCGTCGACCTGCTGCAGGGCCGGCTGCTCGGCCGTCCGGAGCTCTACGAGCCCGGCGGCGCCGCGACGACCGCGCCGCGCTCGCTCGCCGCCGGCTGAGCCGTCAGCCTTCCGGCTTGTCGCTCAGGCTGTCGAGCCGGCGGCGCATCTCCATCAGCTGCGCGCGCAATTCGTCGATGTCGGGTTTGGCCGCCGCAGCCTCGCCCTTGGCCGGCTCGGCCGCCGCGCCGTTCGGCGGCGCCGTCTTCGCGCCGGCGAAGGGCGAGAACATCCCGAGCGCCTGGTGGAAGGCGGCGAGGTTCTTGCGCGTCATCTCCTGCAGCGCGTTGAAGGAGGTGGGCGCGAACGGCCCCTGGCCGAAGGCGCGCGTCGCCGCCTCGCGCATCGCCTGGGTCTCGCCGCGAAACTGGTCGATCGAATATTCGAGATAGCTCGGCAGGAACGCCTGCACGCTGTCGCCGTAGAAGCGGATGAGCTGGCGCAGAAAGGTGATCGGCAGCAACGATTGGCCCTCGATCCCCTCCTGCTCGAAGATGATCTGGGTGAGGACCGAGCGGGTGATGTCCTCGTTCGTCTTGGCGTCGTAGACGACGAAATCCTCGCCGGTTTTGACCATCTTGGCGAGATCGGCGAGCGTCACGTAGGCGCTTGACGCGGTGTTGTAGAGGCGGCGGTTGGCGTATTTCTTGATCGTGATCGGTGCGCTGGAATTCGTCATCGGTGACCGTCTCGACGCTACGCTCGCCTATGGCTCGGGCGCCGTCACGATAGGCCATTTTTTGCGCTGCCGGAACAGTTTTTTGCACTGCAACGCGTCGTCCGAAAGGCGAACAGGCGCGTCTTTGCCCCTTTGTCCGCCTTGGGCGGCCGTCGCGTTTCGACGGAGCGGCCGCTCAGCGCGAAGATGATGCGGGCTGGAGCCGCGCGGGTGACGCCCGTGTTCGTCTTGCCGTCGGCGGCGGCGAGATCCTCGCCGGTTTTGACCGTCCCGGCGAGAGCGCCGCGCGCCGCGTCGGCGCCGCACGCCATGTTGCAGCGGCGGCGCTTCGCGTATTTCTCGATCGCGCCCGGCGCGCCCGGGTTCGTCGTCGTCGACCGCCTTGACGTCATGCTCGCCGCCGGGGGGCCGATCAGCCTCGGCCGGAGCTCCGCCTGAGCGAGCGATTTCTGCCTGTCTTTATGTATGCGCGCCACATTTAATTTGAGATTGTATGGCTTCTGTTCACATTCAATTTGGCCTTCATAGCTGCGCCTATGGCGTCATTCCTTCGCATACAGGGGACGCCGATTTGACGACTGCGCTGGCCATGCCCGAAATCATCGGCGCGCGCTCCGCGCGCTGGTGAAGCGCAGGCGGTCGGCGGATCGCTCGGACCAATTGCCGAGAGCCTTGCCGCTTCCGGCGCATCCGTCCGCGTGAGATAGAAGATCAGCGAGCGGCGCTCCGTGTTTCGGCGACGGAGGCGCCGGGTCGCGTCCCAGGGAGCACCTCGCCATGTCGGCTTTCGATATCGTCATCGCCAGCGCCAAGCGCACCGCCGTCGGTTCGTTCAACGGCGCTTTCGCCAACACGCCCGCCCACGATCTCGGCGCGACCGCCCTCAAGGCGGCGATCGAAGCGGCGCGGCTCGACCCGGCCGAGGTCGACGAGGTGATCCTCGGCCAGATCCTCTCCGCCGCGCAAGGCCAGAACCCGGCGCGCCAGGCGGCGATGAAAGCCGGAATCCCTCAGGAAAAAACCGCTTTCGGCGTCAACCAATTGTGCGGCAGCGGCCTGCGCGCCGTCGCGCTCGGCCTGCAGCAGATCGTCAACGGCGACGCTCAGATCGTCGTCGCCGGCGGCCAGGAATCGATGTCGCTCGCGCCGCACGCCGCCTATCTGCGCGCCGGCGTGAAGATGGGCGAGATGAAGTTCCTCGACACCATGCTCAAGGACGGACTGATCGACGCCTTCCAGGGCTATCACATGGGGATCACCGCCGAGAACATCGCCGCCAAGTGGCAGATCAGCCGCGAGGAGCAGGATCACTTCGCCGTCGCTTCGCAGAACAAGGCGGAAGCGGCGCAGAAGGCCGGCCGCTTCAAGGACGAGATCGCTCCGGTCACCGTGCCGAGCCGCAAGGGCGACGTCGTCGTCGCCGACGACGAATACATCCGCGCCGGCGCGACCTACGATTCCGTCGCCAAGCTGCGGCCGGCGTTCTCCAAGGAAGGCACGGTGACGGCCGCCAACGCCTCGGGCGTCAACGACGGCGCGGCGGCGCTGGTGGTGATGACGGCCGCCGAAGCGAAGCGCCGCAATATTACGCCGCTGGCGCGCATCGTCTCCTGGGCGACCGCCGGCGTCGACCCGGCGATCATGGGCAGCGGGCCGATCCCCGCCTCGCGCAAGGCGCTCGAGCGCGCCGGCTGGTCGGTCAAGGATCTCAATCTCGTCGAGGCCAACGAAGCGTTCGCCGCCCAGGCGATCGCCGTCAACAAGGACCTCGGCTGGGATCCGGCGATCGTCAACGTCAACGGCGGCGCGATCGCGATCGGCCATCCGATCGGCGCCTCCGGCGCGCGGGTGCTGGTGACGCTGCTCTACGAGATGGCGCGCCGCGACGCCAAGAAGGGCCTCGCCACGTTGTGCATCGGCGGCGGGATGGGCATTGCGATGACGGTCGAGCGCTGAGCCGAGCGCCGCCGTCGCGACGAGAATAGGCGAAAAGAGCGCCGCCGAGCGGGCGGCGCCCGCGGCCCAAGGGGGCCAACAGGGGAAGGATGTCATGAGTAAAGTCGCAGTCGTCACCGGTGGCACGCGCGGCATCGGCGCGGCGATTTCCAAGGCGCTGGCGGCCTCCGGCTACAGCGTCGCGGCCGTCTATCACGGCAACGACGAAGCCGCGGCCCGCTTTCACGCCGAGACCAGCGTCGGCGTCTACAAGTGGGACGTCGGCAATTACGAAGCCTGCGTCGCCGGCCTCGCCAAGGTCGCCGCCGATCTCGGGCCGGTCGACGTCCTGGTCAACAACGCCGGCATCACCCGCGACGGCATGTTCCACAAGATGACGCTCGACCAATGGCGCGCCGTCATCGACACCAATCTCAACTCGCTGTTCAATATGTGCCGCCCGGTGATCGAAGGCATGCGCGAGCGCGGCTTCGGCCGCATCGTCAACATCTCCTCGATCAACGGCCAGAAGGGCCAGATGGGCCAAGTCAATTATTCGGCGACCAAGGCCGGCGATCTCGGCTTCACCAAGGCGCTCGCCCAGGAGAACGCCAACAAGGGCGTCACCGTCAACGCGATCTGCCCCGGCTACATCGCCACCGAGATGGTGATGGCGGTGCCGAAGGACGTGCTGGAGAAGGCGATCCTGCCGCAGATCCCGGTGCGCCGGCTCGGCCAGCCCGAGGAGATCGCCCGCTGCGTGCTGTTCCTCGCTTCCGACGACGCCGGCTTCATCACCGGTTCGACCCTGACCGCCAACGGAGGGCAGTACATGGCGTGAGGGCTTGGGCGGGGTTCGCGGTTCTCTCTCTTTCTCTGCGTCACGCGCGTCCCCGGATCAAGTCCGGGGACGCGCATGACGCGGAGAGGGCGCCGCCCGATGCGGGCCGCGAGTGATCGCGACCAGTGAGAGAACCGTCACGCCCGGACTTGATCCGGGCGCCCAGGTGGGGACGATTGTGGTTGGCCGCGCGCGCCCCATCCTGGATGCGCGGATCAATCCCCGGATCAAGTCCGGGGACGGGGACGCGCATGACGCGGAGTGGGCGGCCAAGCGCCCTTTCAGGAATTCAACGTCTCGTAAAGATCAGCCCATTCCGGATTCATCTCCTGGATGAGCGCCAGCTTCCATAGCCGCGGCCAATGTTTGATCGTCTTTTCGCGCTGGATGGCCGTGCGGATGTCTTCGTGGAACTCGTAATAGACCAGCCGCCTCAGCCAATGCTGCTTGGTGAAGCCGTCGATCAGCCCCTCGCGGTGCTCGAATGCGCGCCGCGCCAAGTCGGCGGTGACGCCGACATAGAGCGTTCCGTCGCGCTTGTTCGCCATGAAGTAGACATGGCCACCCTTCATCCGAAAACGCCCATCCGCACGGCAGCCGGCCTCGAAACGTTAACCGACTGCCCCTCTCTCGTCACGCCCGTCCCCGGACTTGATCCGGGGATTGATCCGGGCGCCCAAGCGCCGACGGTTGTGGGTCGCCGCCGACGGCGCCTCCTGGATGCGCGGGTCAAGCCCGCGCATGACGACCGCATTCAGCGAATTGGCGCGTGCGCGCCCTCTGCTCGTCACGCCCGGACTTGATCCGGGCGCCCAAGCGGCGACGATAGCGACTCGCCGCGCAAGCCTCGTCTTGGATGCGCGGGTCAAGCCCGCGCATGACGATCCGCATCCAGCGAGTCGGCGCGTCGAACGCGCGTTCGACATGGGCGTTGATGTCGCCGTCGATGGCGAGACGCTCCAGCAAGTCACGGCCGGTCCCGAGCTTGCCTGTCGCTCCCGCCGACCCGCCGCGCCGTCGACCTCACGCAGGCCAAAACTTCCGAAGCCGCAACGCTGTCAATGGTCTTCGACCGCCCTCGGCGGCGCGCGGAACGCGCGCCATTGACAGAGCCAAAACCTCGGAAGTTCATGCTTCCATGAAGTCGACGGCTTGATGTGTGGCGGGAAGCGGCGGAGCGGTTCAGGTCGCGAAAGTCGGGCGCTGACTGAGGATCGCGAAATTATGCAATTCGTATCCTGTCCCAGTAATTCCCCGTCGCGCTTGCTCGCCATGAGGTAGACATGGCCACCCTTCATCCGAATACGCCCAACGATACCGCCGCTCGAAGTTAGCCGAGCGGCATACCCTCGTCACGCCCGGACTTGATCCGGGCGCCCAGGCGGCGACGGTCGCGACTAGCCGCTCGCGGCTCGTGCTGGATGCGCGGGTCAAGCCCGCGCATGACGGCTAGCGAGTTGGCGCCTCGAACGGGCGTTCGACATGGGCGTTGATGTCGCCGATAGCGAAATCCTTCGGCGAGACGCGGCCGGTTCCGCGCTTCACGACCGCTCCCGCCGACACACCGCGCCGTCGACCTCGCACTGGCTGACTGCGTTACAACACGAGCTTACGTAGGCCCAATTTCGAATTCACAAGCTCGCAATAGAGGAGTAATCAGTTACTCTCGTAATGCTGTAAACTTGGGTATAGATCGATGGCTCAAAAAAGGCCTCCCGAAGCACGAGCTTCAGGCGAGAAAACAAAAGCGTCAGCCGCAAAACGAAGCTATTTCAAGCAATCGGATTTTCCACTTACAACCCTTCAGCAAGCGCAAAAGATCGCGTCTGCAATAGTCGACAACTTTGCCGGCGATGGGGGGTCGCCCCCGGACATAGCCCTTGCGCTCGAGATAAGCCCGACTAGTAGCGCTTGGCCGGCGTTATGCGGTGCGGCTATAGCGTACGGTCTTACCGAGGGCGGCATTAATGCGAGCAAGATGAAACTCACCGCCCTCGGTCGAAAACTGGTGGCCCCAGAAGAGGAGGGAGAAGACCTTCTTGCGCGGCGCGAGTCGATTTTAAAGCCAAGGCTTGTCCGAGAGTTTTTCGAGAAGTATCGGCGCGCAAAGTTTCCGAGTGCTATAATTGCGGGCAACGTGCTGAAGGGAATGGGACTGCCGCCCGACCGCGTGGACACGGCGCTCGAAATCATTGAAGCCGACGGGCGATATGCGGGCATTATTAGAGATACTCCCACCGGGCCGTTTATCAACCTCGACGCTCCCGGCGTGCCCGCGCCGCTGGCAACCCCGCCAAGCCGCGGGAAAGGCACATTCGTCGACCCAGAAGAAGCCAGCGAAGAAAAAACCGCACGCGCATCGGACTTGACGTCAGTTGCTTCCGACCAGGCAAGCGCCGAAACCGCGATGAAGGCGAATCGCGTCTTCATTTCACACGGCAAACAGAAAGCAATTGTTGCGCAAATTAAGGAGCTCCTGACGTTCGGGAGCTTCGAACCAGTTGTTTCTGTTGAACGCGAGGCAACCGCGATACCAGTTCCCGAAAAGGTATTCGAAGATATGCGGTCTTGTGGAGCTGGAGTGATACATGTCGGCGCCGAGGGCAAATACCTAGATAAGAATGGTGCCGAGTTAGCCAAACTGAATGACAATGTACTTATTGAAATCGGAGCGGCGATGGCGCTGTATGGAAAGAAAGTCATATTACTTGTTGAGCGTGGCATCGCTTTACCGTCGAACTTACAGGGCCTCTATCGATGCGAATTCGAAGGGGATAAGCTTGATTACGACTCAACCATGAAGCTTCTAAAAACGTTTAGCCAGTTCCGCTGACCGGGCTTTCCGGGCTTTCGGCTACGGCTTTACGGCGGCTTTACGCCGCTTTACGGCGACAGGATACGAATTGTCCTATTTCGTTTCCTCAGCGCCTCATTGCGCCGGCGCGGCGGAAAATTGCCGCGCAAGCCGCTGAAAACAAACTATCGCGCCTGAAAATGGCGCCGCCTCTGCTTGATCCGGCCGCAGCTTCCGCCGTGAGGCGTTTGTTCCGCTGTCAGCCCTCGACGCCGCGAAGCGAATCCTGCGCCCCTTGCTATGGCCCCGGCATCGTCGCGCTTCAAGCCCGCCCTCCGCCCGCCCCCCGCGCCCCTTCCTCGAACGCCCGCTCCACATGGGCGACGATGTCGCCGATGATCGCGTTGAGGGCGAAATCCTTCGGCGTGTAGATCGCGGCGACGCCTTCGCGCTTCAACGCCTCCGCGTCGGCCGGAGGGATGATGCCGCCGACGACCACCGGCACCCGCGATAAGCCCGCCGCCTTCATCAGCGCCAGCACTTCGCGCGTCATCGCCAGATGCGAGCCCGACAGGATCGACAGGCCGATGCAATCGACGCCGTCGTGAGCGCGCGCGACGATGTCCTGCGGCGTCAGGCGGATGCCGTCGTAGACGACGTCGAGGCCGGCGTCGAGCGCGCGCGTCGCGATCTGCTCGGCGCCGTTGGAATGGCCGTCGAGCCCCGGCTTGCCGACCAGCAGCTTCAGCCGATGGCCGAGCTTGATCGACACGCGCTCGACTTCGCTCCGCAGCGGATCGAGATCGCCGGATTGCTGGCGGGCGCGGCTGCTGACGCCGGTCGGCGCGCGATATTCGCCGAATTCGGCCCGCAGCGCCGCGCCCCATTCGCCGGTCGTCGCGCCGGCCTTCGCCGCCTCGATCGACGCCGGCATGATGTTCGCCCCGCTCTTGGCCGCCGCGCGCAAAGCCGCGAGCGCGCGCTCGACCTGCGCCGCGTTACGCTCGGCGCGCCAGACGCCGAGACGTTCGATCTGCTCCCGCTCGGCCTCGGGCGAGGAGACATGGATCGCGCCGTCGCCGGCGGTCAACGGCGAGGGCTCGCTGGCGGTGAAGCAATTGACGCCGACCACCTTGAGCTCGCCGCGCTCGATCGCTTCGATCCGCCGCGCGTTGGATTCGACCAGCCGCCGCTTCAATTCGCCCGATTCGATCGCCGCGATCATGCCGCCCATGCCCGCGATCGCTTCGAGCTCGGCCTTCGCCTCGGCGATCAACGTCTCGACCCGCCGCTCGACTTCGACGCTGCCGTCGAAAATGTCGCCGTATTCGAGCAGGTCGGTCTCGAACGCCATGATCTGCTGCAGCCTCAGCGACCATTGCTGATCGAACGGCCGCGGCAGGCCGAGCGCCTCGTTCCACGCCGGCAATTGCACCGCGCGGGCGCGCGCGCCCTTCGACAGCACCACCGACAGCATCTCGATCAGGATGCGATAGGCGTTGTTCTCCGGCTGCTGCTCGGTCAGGCCGAGCGAGTTGACCTGCACGCCGTAGCGGAACCGCCGCTTGGCGGGATCGGTTATGCGATAGCGCTCGCGGGTGATCTCGTCCCACAGCGCGACGAAGGCGCGCATCTTGGCGAGCTCGGTGACGAAGCGCATGCCGGCGTTGACGAAGAACGACAGGCCGCCGACGACGTTGGCGAAGCCTTCGGCGTCGATCTCGCCCGAAGCGCGCACCATGTCGAGCACGCCGATCGCGGTCGCCAACGCGTAGCTGAGCTCCTGCACCGGCGTCGCGCCCGCTTCCTGCAGATGGTAGGAGCAGACGTTGATCGGGTTCCACTTCGGCGTCTCGCGAACGCAGAACAGGATGAGGTCCTTGGTCAGCCGCAGCGACGGGCCGGGCGCGAACACATACGAGCCGCGCGACAGATATTCCTTGACGATGTCGTTTTGCGTCGTGCCTTGCAGGCCGGCGCGCGGCGCGCCCTGTTCGTCGGCGACCGCGACATAGAGCGCCATCAGCCACGGCGCGGTGGCGTTGATGGTCATCGACGTGTTCATCGCGTCAAGCGGGATGCCCTCGAACAGCGCCCGCATGTCGCCGATGTGGGAGATCGCGACGCCGACCTTGCCGACTTCGCCGCGCGCGATTCGGTGGTCGCTGTCGTAGCCGGTCTGGGTCGGCAGGTCGAAGGCGATCGACAGGCCGGTCTGGCCCTTGGCGAGATTGGCGCGATAGAGGCGGTTCGACTCGCGCGCGGTCGAATGGCCGGCGTAAGTGCGAAAGATCCACGGCTTGTCGCGCTTGGGCGCCGCCTGGCCGTCGTCGATGGCCGGCGCCGCGCGCCGCTTCTGTCCCGGTCCGCTCATTGTGCACAGCACAATCGCAGAAATTCGCCAGGGCGGCTAGATAAGCCGGCGTCGTCCCTTAGGCGGAGGCGGGCGGCTAGAAGACGCGCGTGCGGGCGAAGCTCAACAGCAACACCAGCAGCACCGGCGCGGCGAACAGCAGGCCGAAGCTGAGGTAGGGCTCGTAGCGCAGATAGGGGGTCATGAAGTTGTAGCGCACGTAGAGCCCGGCGAACACGCCGGCCAGCGCCAGGATCGAGTTGATGTACGGGCCAAACCCTTGGCGGCCCATGAGATAATCGAGCACGAAGCCGATCAGCACGAAGCCGACGAAGGCGGCGAGCCAGAAGCAGACCATCTCGAACCCGTCGAGATCTCTAATCATCAGAAAGAGGGGCGTCATCGCTTCCATGGCGGCCTCGCGCGGACGGCGGCGCCGGCGAGGCGCCGCTTGGCCGTCAGCTTACCCAGCCATTCGTTTGCGCCCGGTGAACGTGACCTAGCGGAATGGCCAGAGACCAAAGTGGGATTGATTTTGGCCGGCCGGGGCGCGATTGTCGCTTGCTGCGGTGCAACAAGCCGGAGGAAATCGGCGCCCGCGCCTGTCGCTCGAGGGCCGCCGGCCCGCCGGCGCGGCCCGCGTCACGAGGAACGTCATGGCCATTCGCTCCGGGGGCGGCGCTGCGCTCGGCCCCGTTTCCGCCGCCGTCGCCAACAAGGACCTCTACGAGATCGGCGAAATCCCGCCGCTCGGCCATGTGCCGGCGTCGATGTACGCCTGGGTGGTGCGCAAGGAGCGCCACGGCCCGCCCGAGCAGTCGATGCAGGTCGAGGTCGTGCCAACCTGGCCGCTCGACAGCCACGAAGTGCTGGTTTTCGTCATGGCCGCCGGGGTCAACTACAACGGCGTCTGGGCCGCGCTCGGCGAGCCGGTGTCGGTGCTCGACGTTCACAAGCAGCCCTATCACATCGCCGGATCGGACGCGGCGGGCGTCGTCTGGGCGGTCGGGTCGAGGGTGAGGCGCTGGAAGGTCGGCGACGAAGTCGTCGTCCATTGCAACCAGGACGACGGCGACGACGAGGAATGCAACGGCGGCGACCCGATGTTTTCCGCCTCGCAGCGCATCTGGGGCTACGAGACGCCGGACGGCTCCTTCGCCCAGTTCTGCCGGGTGCAAGACCGCCAGCTGATGGCGCGCCCGCAGCATCTGAGCTGGGAGGAGAGCGCCTCCTACACCCTGACGCTGGCCACCGCCTATCGCATGCTGTTCGGCCACGAGCCGCATCGGCTCAAGCCCGGCGACAACGTGCTCGTCTGGGGCGCTTCCGGCGGCCTCGGGGTGTTCGGCGTGCAGCTTTGCGCGGCCGCCGGCGCCAACGCGATCGGCGTCATCTCCGACGAGTCCAAGCGCGACTACGTGATGAGGCTCGGCGCGCGCGGCGTCGTCAACCGCAAGGATTTCTCCTGCTGGGGCCAGTTGCCCAAGGTCAATTCGCCCGAGTTCGTCGCGTTCATGGCCGAAGCGCGCAAGTTCGGCAAAGCGATCTGGGACATCACCGGCAAGCGCGACGTCGACATCGTCTTCGAGCATCCCGGCGAGCAGACGTTCCCGGTCTCGTGTTTCGTCGTCAAGCGCGGCGGCATGGTGGTGTTCTGCGCCGGCACCACCGGCTTCAACTTCACCTTCGACGCGCGCTTCATCTGGATGCGGCAGAAACGCATCCAGGGGTCGCATTTCGCCAACCTCAAGCAGGCCTCCGCGGCCAATCAATTCGTCATCGACCGCCGCATCTCGCCCTGCATGTCGGAAGTGTTCCCGTGGGACCAGATCCCGCGCGCCCACACGATGATGTGGAAGAACCAGCACGCGCCGGGCAACATGGCGGTGCTGGTCGGCGCGCCGCGCCCCGGGCTCAAGACGTTCGAAGACACCCTCGCCGCCGCGCGCGAATAGCGGCGCGACCGACGATTTGCCTTTCTTTCGTCGAATCGCTAGGCCATCGCCGCGGGCGGGAGACGCCCGCGGCGGAGTGAGGGCATTGTCAGACAGCGAGACCTACAAGCGGCAAGCGGCGGAACGGGCGATCGCCCTCGTTCGGCCAGGCATGCGGCTTGGTCTCGGCACCGGCTCGACCGCTCGCCATTTCGTCGACCTGGTCGGGGCCGAGGTTCGCAAGGGGCTCGATATTGTCGGCGTGCCGACTTCGGAGGCGACGGCGCGCCAGGCGGGCGCGCTCGGAATTCCGCTGTCGACGCTCGACGAAACGCTCGAGCTCGACCTCACCGTTGACGGCGCCGACGAGATCGACGGGGCGCTGCGGTTGATCAAGGGCGGCGGCGGCGCGTTGCTGCGCGAAAAGATCGTCGCCGCTTCGTCGCGCCGCATGGTGGTCATCGCCGACGCGAGCAAGCGCGTGGCGCGGCTCGGACGCTTTCCACTGCCGATCGAGGTCGTCCCGTTCGGCGCCGCCACGACGATCCGGCGCGTCGAGCGCGCGACCGCCGCGCTTGGCCTCGCCGGCCCGCTGACATTGCGCCGTCAGGGCGGCAAGCTGTTCGTCAGCGACGGCGGCCACTACATCCTCGACTGCGCCTTCGGCGCGATCGCCGATCCGCAAGCGCTCGCCCAGGCGCTCGCCTTCATTCCCGGAATCGTCGACTACGGGCTGTTCATCGGCATGGCGAGCGCCGCCATCGTCGCCGGTCCAGCGGGCGTCGAGTCGCTTGGCGCGCTCGACTGAACCTCAATCGCCAGAGGAGAGAGACATCGTGTCGTTCCCAATGATGAAAGCGTCCCTCGCCGCCTGTTTCGTCCTCGCGCTCGGCGCTGCGACGGCGGCTGCCGGCAATTCGGCGCCCTCGACCCCGGCCGCGACGCCGGCGGCGCCGGCCGCGACCGCGCCGGCCCCCTCGCCAGCGGCGCTCGGCTACGCGGCGACGATCCTCAACGACGTCGGCATGAAGCCGTCGCTCGACCGCATCGTGCCCGGCATGTTGTCCGAGATGCAACACGAGATCCTCGCCACCCGGCCGGAGCTGAAAGACCCGCTCGGCGAAGCGGTGCAAACCATCACGCCGGAATTCCTCAAGTCCGAACAGCAGGTGCTCGACGCCGCCGCCAAGGCCCTCGCCTCGCTCTTGACCGAGCCGGAGCTCAAGGACGTCGCCGCCTTTTACGAAAGTCCGACCGGCAGGAAGTTCGTCCTCGCCCAGGTCGCGCTGGCCAACCGCATCGCCGCCGTGGCCACCGAGTGGCGCCAGCAACTGTCGACCGCCATGCTCTCGCGCGTCCACGAAGAGATGAAGAAGAAGGGCAAGGACTTCTAGTCCGCCCGATCTCGCGGCGCGGCGGGCGACAGCGAAAGGGGCGGGACGATGGCGTTCGACTGCGACCTCTTCGTCATCGGCGCCGGTTCGGGCGGCGTCAGGGCGGCGCGCGTCGCCGCCGGCCATGGGGCCAAGGTCGTCGTCGCCGAGGCTTTCCGCGTCGGCGGAACCTGCGTCATCCGCGGTTGCGTGCCGAAGAAACTGCTGGTCTACGCCAGCCGCTTCGCCGACGATTTCGCCGCCGCGGCCGGCTTCGGCTGGACCGTCGAGCCGCCGCGCTTCGACTGGCCGACCCTGGTCGACGCGAAGAATGGCGAGATCGCGCGCCTGTCGGCGGCCTATCGCGCCGGCCTCGACCAGGCGGGCGCGGCGCTGATCGAGGAGCGCGCGACCGTCGTCGACCGCCACACGTTGCGATTGTCCGGCGGGCGCACGATCAGCGCCCGCCACATCCTGGTCGCGACCGGCGCGCGGCCGGAGCCGCCGGCGAGGTTTCCCGGGCTCGAGTTCGCGATCACCTCCAACGAGATCTTCGACCTGCCCGCCTTTCCGCGGCGCCTGCTGGTGGTCGGCGGCGGCTATATCGCGGTCGAGTTCGCCTGCTTGTTCGCCAAGCTCGGCGCCGAGGTGACGCAGGTCATGCGCGCCGACAACGTGCTCAGAGGCTTCGACGAGGACATGCGCGCGGGCCTGCGCGACGAGCTCGGGCGCGCCGGCGTGCGGCTGCGCTTCGGCGCGCTGCCGACCCGCTTCGAGCGGCGCGGCGAAGCGCTGCTGGCGACGCTCTCCGACGGCGGCGCGCTGACGGTCGACCAGGCGCTGGTCGCGACCGGGCGGCGGCCGAACACCGCGGGGCTCGGCCTCGAGGCGGCCGGGGTCGCGCTCGATGCTGCCGGCGCGGTGGCGGTCGACGACCGCTCGACCTCGAACGTCGCTTCGATCCACGCGGTCGGCGACGTCACCAATCGCATCAATCTGACCCCGGTGGCGATCCGCGAAGGCCAGGCGCTCGCCGACCATTTGTTCGGCGGCGGCAAGGGCGTCGTCGACCATCGCGACGTCGCCAGCGCCGTCTTCGCCACGCCGGAGATCGGCGCGGTCGGACTGACCGAGGCCGAAGCGCAACAGTGTTTCGAGGCGGTCGACGTCTATCTCGCCAATTTCCGGCCGATGAAGGCGACGTTAGGGGGCGGGGCCGAGCGGACGATCATGAAACTCGTCGTCGACGCCGGCTCGGATCGCGTCGTCGGCGTCCACATCCTTGCGCGCGAAGCGGCGGAGATGATCCAGGTCGCGGCGATCGCGATCAAGATGGGCGCGACCAAGGCGGATTTCGACGCCACGATGGCGCTCCATCCGACCGCCGCCGAAGAACTGGTGACGATGAAAGCGCCGACCCGGCGCCATCGCCGCGCCGCGTCCTGATCTCGCGCGTCAGGCCGCTTCGACCGCTGCGACGCCCTCGATCAGATCGCGGGCGAAGGCGAGCTCGGCGCCGGCGAAATCGATGAAGGCGCGCACGCGCGCCGAGTGCCGCAGATCGGCGTGGGTCAACAGCCA
>NZ_JBEKVH010000061.1:0-20796 GCF_049514155.1 Roseiarcus sp.
GATCAGATAAAGCACGAACACCGAGCCGATGACGGTTTGACTGAGCGAGAACGGCGGCGCGGCGAGGCGAAAGCCGATGTAATTGTACGAACAGACGAACACGCCCATGACCACGAAGCCCTCGGCGAACAGCAGCCGCAGCCCGGGATCGGCCAAAGCCCCAGCGAAGGCCGGCCAGAGTTTGGCGAGCGACGCCTGGCGCGGCGCGTAGCGCGAGGGCGGCAGCACGAAGGCGATCCACAGCGCGCCCAGCGACCCGAGCGCGCCGGCCGCCGCGACCGCCGGCCGCCATCCCCAATATTCGCTGATCGAGGCGGCGAGCAGGCGGCCGGACATGCCGCCGAGCGTGGTGCCGGCGATATAGAGCCCCATGCCGAAACCGATCGCCTGCAGGTCGAGCTCGTCGACGAGATAGGCCATCGCCACCGCCGGCAGGCCGGCGAGCGTCACGCCGGCGAGCGCGCGCAGCGCCAGAAAGCTGGTCCAATTCGGCGCCGCCGCGCCAAGCAGGATCGCCAACGACGACAGCGCGATCGACCCCGCCATGACGGTCTTGCGGCCCCACAGGTCGGCGACGGTCCCCGCCCCGATCATCGAGACCGAGAGGACGATGGTCGACAGCGACACCGACAGCGCGGCGCTGGCGGGCGAAATGGCGAAGGCGCGGGAGAAGAGCGGCAACAAGGGCTGCACGTTGTAGAGCAGCGCGAAAGTCGAGAAGCCGCCGAAGGCGAGCGGCGCGGTCACCCGCCAAAACGCTGGATCGCTCCTTGAGATGCGTTGGCCATCGTGAAGCGTAGGCTCGGCGGGAAGCGCGGACTCGGCGGGAAGCGACATGCCAGCTTCCTATGCGCCGCAGCGGTCTATGGGAAGGCCCGTTTCACCGCCAGCCGTCGAACCAGATCCGCGCGGCGAATTCGTCAGGGCCGAGCGGAAACTGCGCCGACAGCACCGGCAGGAAAAAGCCGAAGGCGAGCGCGACGACGACGAGGAAGCCGACCGCCGGTCCGTAGCGCGGGCTCGGTCCGCCGCGGAAGAAGGCGAGCGCCAGCGCCGGCCCGAGGCAGAGGATCGAGGGGAAGTAGTAGTAGAAAAACTCCAGCCCCTTCGGATTGACCGCCCATGGCAGATATTGGGAAAAGAACGCGACGGCGACGATCATGCCGTCGACGTCGCGCCGGCCGATCCACAGCCAGCCGCAATAGAGCAGCGCCGCTTCGCCCGGATAGAACAGGAACGGGTTGGCGAGGCCGACGATCGTCTGCGCCGGATGCTGTGCGCTCCAGGTCGCCGCGGACCCGCCGATCACCTGGAACAGGCACCACACCGGGCGCGTCATCGCCGGCCACTGGTACCAGAGACTGGAATACGGGTGGGTGGCCGAAGAGCCGGTCATGATGTCGATCATTCGCCGCTGGGCGGCGAAGAACTCGACCACCGTTCCGGCGCGAATCATCTGCGGCAGATAGGCGAGGAAATAGGCGAAGAGCGGCGCGACGGCGAAGGCGATCAGCGCCCAACCGAACGTCATCGCCGGCCATTCGGCGGAAGCGTAGAAGTCGTGCTCGCCCGGCTCTTCGAAGCGCGCGCGCCAGAGGCGCATCAGGCCGATCAGCGCGTAAATGGCGACGATTCCGGCCCACAGGAACACGCCCGACAGCTTGCAAGCGCTCGCCAGCCCGAGGCAGACGCCGCTCGAGATCGCCAGAACGATGGCGCGACGCGGCGAATGGCGCTCCTTGAGCGAGAAGGTGACGAGCGCGAGCGCCATTACGCCGAACGCCATCAGGAAGATGTCGAGCATGGCGGCGCGCGACTGGACATAGAGGACGCCGTCGCACAGCGTCGCCGCCGTCGCCCACAGCGCCTGTCGGGCGTCGCGCGTCAGCGCCAACGACCAGGCGAACATCGCCGCGAGCGTCGCGGCGCCGAATCCGGCGCTCAACGCCCGCCAACCGATCGGATTGTCGCCGAAGAGCGCCATGCTGGCGGCGATCAGCAGCTTGGCGAGCGGCGGATGCTCCTGGCGCGTCATCTCGCCGGTCTTCAACAACGTTCGCGCCGCCGGCACGTACCAGGTCTCGTCGAAATAGACCTCGCGCGCCGCATCGAGTCCCCAGCGAAACAGCGCCAGCGCGCCGAGGAAGATCGCGATTCCGACGAGCGTCAGAGCGATCGGCGAAGCGGCGAACCGGCGCAGACGGCCCAGCGCAGGGACGGCTTCGGCGGTCTCGCGGGCGGCTAAGGTCATGGCGACGGTTGAACTCCGGCGTCGGGGCGGCCAATCATGCCCGCGACGCCGCCGCGTCGCAAATGCCGCCGCGTCGCCGGGCTTTGACGGCGCGCAAGGCGCAGACGCGCCGCCTCAGGTATGGTGAGTTTCGCCGATCAGGCGTCGGCGCGTCGGCGAAACGGGCGCGCCGGAGGGAGGAGAATACCGCCATGCGGAAGTCTTCCAGCTTGCAGACGCTCGCGTTCTTCGTCGTGCTGGCGATCGGCTTAGGCGTCGCCTGGGCCGCAGCAGCGCCGCCGTTCTTTTACGCCAGCGGCTGGATCGTCGCCGCCGCCGTGGCGGCCGCGGCCATCGTCGCCGCCGCGATCAGGGTCGCTGACCAGTGGCAGCGCGTCGTCGTGCTGCGGCTCGGCAAGTTCCGCGCGCTGGAAGGGCCCGGCCTGTTCTTCATCATTCCAATCATCGAGACCGTTCCGTACTGGATCGACGTGCGCGTCATCGCCAGCGCCTTCAAGGCCGAGAAGACGCTGACGAAGGACACCGTGCCGGTCGACGTCGACGCCGTCCTGTTCTGGAAGGTGGTCGACCCGAAACGGGCGGCGCTCGACGTCGCCGACTACAACGGGGCGATCAACTGGGCGGCGCAGACCGCGCTGCGCGACGTGATCGGCAAGACCATGCTCGCCGACATGCTGGAGGGGCGGGACAAGATCAGCGCCGACCTGCAGAGGATCATCGACGAGCGCACCGAGCCCTGGGGCGTCAACGTCATCTCGGTCGAGGTCAAAGACGTGCTGATCCCGCCCGCCCTGCAGGACGCGATGTCGATGCAGGCGCAGGCCGAGCGCGAACGCCAGGCGCGCGTCATCCTCGGCGATTCCGAACGCCAGGTGGCGGAGAAATTCGGCGAGGCGGCGAAGACCTACGCCGACAACCCGACCGCCTTCCATTTGCGCGCGATGAACATGCTCTACGAAGGCTTGAAGCGCGACAACGCGACGATCGTCATCGTGCCGAGCACCGCAGTCGATACGATGCAGCTCGGCGCCACGATTGCGAGCCTGAGCACGATGGCCGCGACGACGGGCAAGGCTGTTGCGCCCCCCGCTGCGCCCGGCGGGTGAGCGGCCCCGGAGGCCGGAACGAGACTCAGCGGCTGAGAATGTCCTCGACCCACGCCGGCACGGTTTCGCTCGCCGGCCCGTAGCGGCAATCGTCGAACAGGTCGGCGTTGTCGGCCGACTCGAGGTTGATCTCGCAGGTCTCGATTCCCATGGCGCGCGCCTCGAGGACGAAGCCCGCCGCCGGGTAGACGGCGCCTGAGGTGCCGATGGCGACGAACAGGTCGGCATGTCGGAGCGCCCGCTCGATGTCGTCCATGTAGAGCGGCATCTCGCCAAACCACACGACATGCGGCCGCATCCCGTCGGCGCGACCGCAATGGGGACAGACATCGGCGACGTGGAGGTCGTCGAGCCAGTCGCTGAGCTTGCCGCACAGCTCGCAGCGCGCCTTCAACAGCTCGCCGTGCATATGGATGACGTCGCGAGAGCCGGCTTGCTCGTGGAGGTTGTCGATGTTCTGCGTCACGAGCGTCAAAGCTCCGCCGCGCTGCGACAGCGTCGCGGCGAGCCGCGCCAGCGCGAAATGCGCGGCGTTGGGCTTTGCGTCGCGCATGTCGCGCCGCCGCAGATCATAGAAGGCGAGAACGGTCTCGGGATTGCTCTCGAAGGCGTCGATGCTCGAAAGCTTCATCGGGTCAAAACGACCCCAAATCCCCTCGCCCGTCTTGTCCCGGAACGTGCCGAGGCCGCTTTCGGCCGAAACGCCGGCGCCGGTCAGGACGAAGATGTTGCGTTTCATGCGCCTTTGTCTCCCGTGCGGCGCGATCCGGCGCGCGCTCGCGCACATCGCCGCCGAACAAAGCGGCGGCAATCGAGGGGTCGCGGCGCCAATCGCCGTTATAGGCCGCCGCCGGCGTCAAGCGGTATGCGGTCGTTGTTCGCAGCCGAATCGCCGCCGTCGCGCTCCAACCCGCGCCCGCCGCCGGCTCCGCTTCGCCGTCACGTCTTGGGGAAATCGAGCCCCATCGCCCGGTAGCGCTCGGGATCGTCGAGCCAGTTCGCGCGCACCTTGACGAACAGGAACAGATGCACCGGCGCCTCGTGGGCCTCGGCGATCTCCTTGCGCGCCGCCGAGCCGATCGCCTTGATGGTGCGTCCGCCTTCGCCGATGACGATCTTCTTGTGGCTGTCGCGGGTGACGTAGATCGTCTGTTCGACCCGCGCCGAACCGTCGGGCTGGTCCTTCCACGATTCGGTCTCGACCGTGGTCTGATAGGGCAGCTCGTCGTGCAGCCGCTCGAACAGCTTCTCGCGGGTGATCTCGGCGGCGAGCGCGCGCAGCGGCGCGTCGGCGATCTGGTCTTCGGGATAGAGCCAAGGTCCGTTGGGCATCGCCGCGGCGAGCCGCGCCTTGAGCCGGTCGAGACCGTCGCCGGTGAGGGCCGAGGTCATGAAGGTGTCCACGAACGGCAGCGCCGCGTTGAGCCGCTCGGCGAGCGCCAGCAGACGCGGCCGTTCGACCAGATCGACCTTGTTGAGGACGAGGAATTTCGGCGCGCGCTGCTCGCGCAAAGTCGCGAGAATCACCTGCGTCGCCTCGCTGATCTCCGCCGTCTCGCGCTTGTCGGCGGCTGCGATCTCCTGGCGCGCGTCGATCAGCAGCGCTAACGCGTCGGCGTCGCCCGCCGCGCCCCAGGCGGTGGCGACCATCGCCCGGTCGAGCCGCCGCTTCGGCGCGAACAGGCCGGGCGTGTCGACGAAAATCACCTGCGCCGCGCCTTCGACGAGAATGCCGCGCACGGTCGCGCGCGTCGTCTGCGCCTTGCGCGACACGATCGACACTTTCGCCCCGATCAGCGAATTGAGCAGCGTCGATTTGCCGGCGTTGGGCGCTCCGACGAGCGCGACGAAGCCGCAACGGGTCTCGCTCACGCGCCGCTCCGACGCGCGAGAAACGCCTGTGCGGCGGCCTGTTCCGCGGCGCGCTTGGAGCTCGCTTCGCCGCTTTCCGGCTCGTAGCCCTCGAGCACCACCTGCATGACGAAATGCGGCGCGTGGGCCGGACCGCTGCGCGTCAATTCGACGTAGCGCGGCGCCGACAAGGCGCGCGCCTGGGCCCATTCCTGCACCGCGGTCTTGGCGTCGCGCTCGGGCGAGACGTCGGCGTCCATGCGCGGACGCCACGAGCGCGCGACGACCTCGTGCGCCGCGGCGAAGCCGGCGTCGAGATAGGCCGCGCCGATGATCGCCTCGCAGATGTCGGCGAGGATCGCCTCCTTCTTGCGGCCGCCGGCGCGCGCTTCGCCCTGCCCCATCGCCAGATGCGGGCCGACGTCCCATTCGGCGGCGACCGCGGCGCAGGTTTCGCGGCGCACGAGCTTCGCCAGTCGCATCGACAATTCGCCTTCGCTCGCCTGCGGGAAGCCCTGGTAGAGCATATCGGCGATGACGACGCCGAGCACCCGGTCGCCGAGAAACTCGAGTCGCTGATAGGACTGGGTGCGGTCGGCGCCGCCGGCGGCGGGCGCGGAGAGGTGGGTGAGGGCGCGCGCGAGCAGGCTGCGATCCTGGAAGGCGTGGCCGATCCGCCCTTCCAGCGCCGAGAGTTCGATCTTGGGTTTCTTGGTCATTTCAGGGCGCAGCCGCCCCCGCCGCGGCGCCTGGCCGAGCCTTTAGCGAACGGCATGAAACATGCGGTTCCAGCGCACCGTCCACGGCCATTGCCAAACTTCCCACGCCGGCGCGCCGTCGACCGAGAAGAAGATCACTTCGGCGCGGCCGATCAGATTCTCGAACGGCACGTAACCAACGCCGCCGCGATCGGGCGGCACACGCGAGTCGCTCGAGTTGTCGCGATTGTCGCCCATGAAGAAATACTCGTTGGGCGGCACCGTGTAGACGTCGGTGTTGGCCGTATAGGGCATCGGATTGTTGTCGCCCTCGAGCTGGATGATCTCGTGCTTCACCCCGCCCGGCAGCGTCTCGAGATAGTGCGGCACCTCGACCGGTTCGCCGAAGCGCCCGGTGGTCTGGTAAGGCGGCAGCGGCTGACGGTCGACGATCTGGCCGTTGATGTAGAGCCGGTTGTCGATCATCTGGATGCGGTCGCCGGGCAGGCCGATCAATCGTTTGATGTAGTCGGTCTCGCCGTCGCGCGGCAGCTTGAAGACGATGACGTCGCCGCGCTTGGGCGGCGAAGCGAAGATGCGGCCGGGCATCGCCGCCGGCGCGAGGTCGAGGAACCCCGGCAGCGAAAAGTGCGAATAGCCGTAGGCGTATTTCGAAACGAACAGATAGTCGCCGATCAGCAGCGTCGGGGTCAGCGAGCCGGAGGGAATGTTGAACGGTTGGAACAGCAGCGTGCGGACGACGAGCGCGATGATCAGCGCCTCGACGACGATCTTGACGGTCTCCCACCAGCCCTCTTCCTTGGCCGCCTTGCCGGCGGACGCCTGAATCGGGCGTTTGAGGGCTTTCGGTTCGCTCATGGATCGCTCGAGCCTCGTCGACGGCTTTCAAGCCGCGCTGGTTCCCGCGCCTCCTATACAAGTCCGCTTCCGGCGCGCCAAGCGGCGGCATCGAGCTAGGCGCTCCCCCCGACGACAAAAAGGCGCGAGCGCGGCAATTTTGCGTTTGCGGCCGGCCGCCGCCCCCCATTCAGCGGGGAGCGGCGCGCCGGAGGCTTGTCGCGGCGCCTTGTCGTCGATCCCCTATTGCGGGACTTTGTCGTCGATTCCCTTGACGTACCAGTTCATCGACAGGATGTCGCCGTCGGCCAGCGCCTTGTCGCCCGGCTTGCAGCGGTCCTTGCCGTCCTGATCGAGGACCGGGCAGGCGAACGGGTGCAGCGCGCCCGAGCCGATGGCGGCGGTGGTCTTCTCGGCCATCGCCTTGACGTCGTCTGGCATGTTGGCGAACGGCGCGAGCACGACCATGCCCTTGCCGATGCCGTCCCAGGTGTCTTCCGACTTCCAGGTTCCGTCGATCACCGCCTGGATGCGCTGAGCGTAATACGGACCCCAGTTGTCGGTGTTGGCGGTCAATTGCGCCTTCGGGGCGAACTTCATCATGTCGGAGGATTGCCCAAAGCCGAGCACGCCCGCCTTCTCCGCCTCCTGCAGCGGCGCGGCGGAGTCGGTGTGCTGGGTGAGGATGTCGGCGCCCTGGGCGATCAGCGCCTTGGCGGCGTCGGCCTCCTTGCCGGGATCGAACCAGGTGTTGACCCAGACGATCTTGATCTTGGCGTTGGGATTGGTGGTCGCCAGCCCGCGCTCGAACGCGTCGATGCCGGAAACGACTTCGGGAATCGGGAACGAGACGATGTAGCCGATCGTGTTCGACTTGGTCATCTTGCCGGCGATCTGACCCATCACGTACCGCCCCTCATAGAACTTGGCGGCGTAGGTCGAGACGTTCGGCGCGCGCTTGTAGCCGGTCGCATGCTCGAACATCACCTTCGGGAACTTCTTGGCGACCTTGATCGTCGGGTCCATGAAGCCGAACGAGGTGGTGAAGACGATATTGCAGCCGCTACGCGCGAGCTGCTCGATCGCGCGTTCGGCGTCGCTATCGGGCACGTTCTCGACGAAGGTGGCGGCGTCGACCTTGTCGCCGAGCGCCTTGGCGGCGAAGAGACGGCCCTGGTCGTGCTGGTAGGAATAGCCGAAGTCTCCGACCGGCCCGGTGTAGACCCAACAGGCTTTGACCTTGTCGGCCGCCTGGGCGCCGCCCGCCGTCGCGATCGCCAGCGCGGCCGCCGCCGCTCCCATCAACATTGCACGCATGTTTTTGTCTCCCTCTGCTTGACCCTGCGACCCCCAAGCGCGAGCGCTTCGGCTGTCGCCGCCGAAGACCCGTTCGAGCCAATCCCCGCCACGCCTCGCGGCGCGAGCCCGGCCGTGCGCCCGTTCAACGGTCGGGGATGAACGCGACCCCCAAAGATTGCGGCGCGACCGCCCCGCGCGCATCGCGCGCCGAGAGCAGCACCAGCACGAGAATGGTGACGAGGTATGGCGCGGCGTTGAGCGCCTGGGCGGGGATCGGCACGCCGAGCCCCTGGAAGGCGAGCGCCAGCACCGCCACGCCGCCGAACAGCAGCGCGCCGGCGAGCGCGCGCCACGGCCGCCAGGAAGAGAAGACGACCAGCGCCAGCGCGATCCAGCCGCGCCCGGCGGTCATGTCGGGCGACCAGAACGGCGTGTAGGCGAGCGACAGATAGCTGCCGGCGACGCCCGAGCAAGCGCCGCCGAACAGGATCGCGCCGAGCCGGATGGCCCGCACCGGCAGACCGAGTGCGTGCGCGGAGGTGTGGTTCTCCCCGACCGCGCGCAGCGTCAGCCCGGCGCGGGTGCGGGTCAGCCAATAGGCGACCCCGGCAGTCAGCAGGATCGCCCCATAGACGAAGAAATCCTGGCCGAACAAGAGCTTGCCGACCACGGGAAGATCGCTGAGGCCGGGAATGCGCAATTCCCACGCGCGTGCGCGCTTGAGGCCGACGAAGCCCGAGCCGATCAGATTGGCGAGACCGCGACCGACGATGGTGATCGCCAGGCCGGCGGCGACCTGGTTGGCGGCGAGGCCGATGACCAGGAAGGCGAAGACCGCGGAGAGCGTCGCGCCGCAAAGCGCCGCGCCGAGGACGCCGACCAGAGTCGAATTGGTCGCATAGGCGATGGCGAAGCCGGTCGAGGCGCCGATGATCATCATCCCTTCGAGGCCGAGATTGAGCACGCCGGCGCGCTCGGCGACGATCTCGCCGACCGCGGCGATGAGCAGCGGCGTGGCCGCCGAAACGACGATCATCAGGATGTCGACGATCGCCTGTCCGTTCATGACCGCGCGCTCCGGGTGAAGGTCAGACGGTAGCGCGCCAGGACGTCGGCGGCGAGCACGCAGATGAGCAGGACGCCTTGGAAGGCAAGCGTCATATCGCCGGGGAGATGCATCGCGATCTGCGCGTCCTCGCCGCCGACGAAGGTCAGCGCCAGCACGAGGCCGGCGACGAGAATGCCGACCGGCGACAGGCGGCCGAGAAAGGCGACGATGATCGCCGAGAAGCCGTAGCCGGGCGAGATCGACGGCAGCAGCTGGCCGATCTTGCCCGAAACCTCGACCACGCCGGCCAGGCCCGCGAGGCCGCCGGAAATCAGGAAGGCGGCGATGGTGATGCGGCGATCGTCGAAGCCGCCGAAACGCGCCGCGCGCGGCGACGAGCCGGCAAGCCGCACCGAGTAACCGAACAAAGTCTTTGAAAAGACCACCGCCGCGATTGCGACGACGATCGGCGCGAACAGAACCCCGAGATGCAGCGAGCCGCCGTCGACCAGCGTCGGCAACGTCGCTTCGGGATCGAAAACGACCGAAACCGGCAGATTGTGGCCCTCCGGGTCCTTCCACGGTCCGCGCACCAGCCAGTCGAGCGCGAGCTGCGCGACATAGACCAGCATCAGGCTGGTGAGGATTTCCGAGACGTTCAGCCTGACTTTCAGCAGCGCCGGGATCAGCGCGTAGAGCGCGCCGCCGACCACGCCGAGCAGCATCATCGCCGGCAGGATCCACCACGAGCCGAAGACCCCCTGTCCCGCGCCGTCGTGGGTCAGAAGCCCGAGCCAGCCGCCAAGCGCGCCGCCGGCGATGAACTGGCCTTCGGCGCCGATGTTCCACAGATTGGCGCGGTAGCAGAAGGCGAGGCCGACGCCGATGAGCACCAGCGGCGTCGCCTTCACCGCGATCGCCTGCAGCGAATAGGACTGCGTCAGCGGCTGGACGAAATAGACGTCGAAGGCGGTCAGCGGCGAGCGGCCCATCAGCGCGATGACGATGCCGCCGACGACGATTGCGACCGCCATCGCCGCCGCGGGCGCGAGAATTTCGCGCAGGCGCGAACGCTGCGCTCGGGCGACGAGATCAACCCGCATGCTCGTCCTCGCCCATCCCCGTCATCAACAGACCGATCGCTTCGCGGGTCGTGGCGCGCGTCTCGCGCGGCGCCGACAGCCGACCGCCATGGATGACGACGAGCCGATCGCAGATCTCGAACAATTCGTCGAGATCCTGGCTGATCGCCAACACCGCCACGCCCTGGGCGGAAAGGTCGAGCAGCGCCTGGCGGATCGCCGCAGAGGCGAGCGCGTCGACGCCCCAGGTCGGCTGGTTGACCACGAAGACGCCGGGGTGGGCGAGAATCTCGCGGCCGACGACGAACTTCTGCAGGTTCCCGCCCGACAGCGTGCGGGCGAGCGGGTTGAACCCGGACTTGCGCACGTCGAACGCGGCGACGACTTCGGCGGCCTTGGCGAGCGCGCGATCGGCGACGATGAAGCCGCCGCGGGTCATCCCTCGCTTGCCGTGGCTGGTGAGGACGACGTTCTCCGACAGGCTGAAGTCGGGCGCGGCGGCGTGGCCGTTGCGCTCTTCGGGCACGAAGACGGCGCGCCGCGCGCGCCGACCGTGAACGCCGACGTCGCCAACCGCGTGGCCGTCGATATAGATCGCGTCGGGTCGGTCGGCGATCAATTCGCCCGACAGACAGGCGAACAGTTCAGACTGGCCGTTGCCGGCGACGCCGGCGACGCCGACCACCTCGCCGGCGCGCACGGTCAGCGACACGTTCTTCAGCGATACGCCGTGCTGCGAGGGCGAAGCCGCGCTCAATCGGTCGACGACGAGGCGCGGCTTGCCCGGCTGGCGCCCCTCGTCAGCCCGCACGTCGTTGATCTGCGCCCCGACCATCAACGCAGCGAGCGAGCGAGCGGTCTCGGCGCCGGGATCGCATGAGGCGACCACCTTGCCGAGCCTGAGGATGGTCGCGCGGTCGCACAGGCGCTGCACCTCTTCGAGATGGTGGGAGATGTAGAGCACCGCCCTGCCCTCGGCCTTCAGCCGCCGCAGCGTCTCGAACAGCCGCTCCGCTTCCTGCGGCGTCAACACCGAGGTCGGCTCGTCGAGGATCAGCGCCTTCGGGTCCTGCAACAGGCAGCGCGCGATTTCGATACGCTGGCGCTCGCCGGCGGAGAGCGAATAGACCGGGCGGCTCGGTTCGAGGGAAAAACCGTAGGCGCGCGAGATTTCGGCGATGCGGCCGGGCAGCGTATCCAGCCGCTCCGTCTTCGGCAACGCGAGCGCGACGTTCTCGGCCACCGTGAGATTGTCGAACAGCGAGAAGTGCTGGAACACCATGCCGATCCCGAGCGCGCGGGCGGCGTTGGGGCTCGGCAGGACGACCGGCTTGCCCCGCCACAGGATTTCGCCCTCGGTCGGGCTCAGCAGCCCATAGAGGATCTTGACCAGAGTCGACTTGCCGGCTCCGTTCTCGCCGAGCAAGGCGTGGATTTCGCCGCGCGCCAGATCGAGGTCGACGCGATCGTTGGCGACGAAATCCCCGAACCGTTTGGTGATCGCCCGCGCAGCGAGCAACGGCGCGCCGCTTGGGTCATTTGCCTCGATCTCCGTCGCCTGATCCACCCCTCCTCCTCGCAGCCGCAGCAATCTACCTCGGCCGTCGCTTCTGGCTAGGCCGTCGCCGGCTGAATTTCACTATGTCACGGCAGGAGGACGGTTGTTCCTGTCGTCTGGCGCGCCTCGAGAGCCGCGTGGACGCGGGCGGCGTCGGCGAGCGGCGCCTCGATCGGCGGCGGGATCTTCACCTTGCCCGAGGCGACGACGGCGAACAGCTCTCGCGCCATCTTTTCGAGCCGCGCGCGGTCGGCGAGAAAGGTGAAGAGCGTCGGCCTGGTGACGAACAGCGAGCCCTTCTGCGCCAGCAGCGCCAAGTTGAAGGATTCGACGCCGCCGGACGCCGAACCGAAGCTCGCAAACATGCCGAACGGACGCAGGCAGTCGAGCGAAGCGGGGAAAGTCGCCTTGCCGACGCCGTCGTAGACGACGTGGCATTTCGCGCCCTTGGTGATCTCGGCGACGCGGACGGCGAAGTCCTCCTCGCGGTACAGGATGACGTGCTTGGCCCCGCATTTCTTGGCGATCTTGGCCTTCTCCGCGGAGCCGACGGTGGCGATCACCGTCGCCCCTAACGCCTTGCCCCACTGGCACAGCAGCTGGCCGACGCCGCCCGCCGCGGCGTGAACGAGGATGACGTCGCCCTTCGTCACCTTGTGGGTCTGACGCAGCAGATATTGGGCGGTCAGGCCCTTCATCATCATCGCCGCGGCGGTCGTGTAGGAGAGCGATTTCGGCAGCTTGACGAGGTGCCTGGCCTCGACATTGCGCTCCTCGGCGTAGGAGCCGAGGGTCGAGACGTAGGCGACCCGGTCGCCGGGACGAAAGCCTTTGACCCCCTTGCCGATCGCGACGACCTCGCCCGCGCCCTCGTTGCCGGGCGTGAACGGGTAAGGCGGGGGCGGATAAAAGCCGGTGCGGTAATAGACGTCGAGGTAGTTGACGGCGATCGCGTGGTGGCGAACCCGCGCTTCGCCGGGCCGGGGCGGCGGCAGTTCGACCTCCTCCAGACGCATGACGTCGGGGGCGCCGATGTGATGGATTCGTATCGCGCGCATGATCGCGGCCTCCCCCGCCCGACTGGCGCGCCATGATTCTCCCTCGACCGGGCGGCGCGCAAGGCGCGATGTGAATTGGCAAGCGGCGAATGCGGCTTATCCCCTTGTTCGCGCCGGGCTCCCGCGAGGGCCTTAGGAAAGCGGCGGCGCGGCTTGCCAGCCTGCGCGTCCGACTTTATAGCAGGCCTCGTTCCGCCGGCCTGCAGCCGACCCGCGCCCATCGTCTAGCGGTCCAGGACGTCGCCCTTTCACGGCGAAAACAGGGGTTCGATTCCCCTTGGGCGCGCCAATAAATCAACAACTTAACGCCGTCGCCACCAGGCCCTGTCCAATATCTGGCCAATACACGGACGCGGATTAGGGCGGATCAATGTGGACAATTGAAGGGCATTCGAACGGCCGCCGGGGCGTCTCGGCGGCCGGCCTGAAAGAGCCGCGCGCCTCGGCCTCCCCGGGCTATGCGCGCGCGCCGCGTCCCAACGCCTGCGCCAAGCGGCTCGCGATCGCCATCCGTCGCGCCTTGGCCGGGCGTGAGCCCCACACGGCGCCCGGCGGCGCGCCAAACCGGCCTTGCGGGTGCAATTGCGCGGCGCGATGATGAACTTGCGGCTTTACCGCCGGCGTTCGCCGTCCGCCGCTCGGTCGCATTCGCCGGCGTCGAGTTCATTGCCGAGAACGGCGGCGGGGCGCGCGTGAGGCCGCGGAAGAGGGCAGAATGAAGGACCAGGACGTAACAATTGACCCGGCCGAAATCCGTGGGGTTCTGTTGAAGGCCTTGGATGGCCTTGCCGCCGGACTGATCGACACGCGTACCGCCAACAGACTTTCGAAAGCGGTGAAACGCACGAACTCACTTATGCGCGCGAGCCACGAGGGAGCGACGGCCGATCAGCGCAGCGAGTTTGCCTCAATCGTCGCAGAGTTACGAGAGGCCAACCGAATGCTTACCGATCTTCTCGCTCGCAATCCTGACTCGACGATCGCCGCCGAGGATCTGAACGCGAGCAACGACGAGTAGGCGGCGGCGTTCGGCAAAGAGGCTCCGATGGCAGGATACGCACGGGTCGCCGGAATTTGGATCAGCGGCCTTTTGGGATCGACGATCGTCGGCTCAATGCTTGGGACGCTCTTCTTCAACGCTTTCGGAGACCCCAGCATTCTCGGGGGTATTGCAGGCTTCCTCCTGTTCACTTGCTTCCGGCTTTGGGTGCGCGAGGCGAGGGCTGACACTGACCTCGCGGCAAGGCTCTCGGACGACTAATTTGCGGGAATTACGGTATTACGGAATTGAACTGCGCCCCTCGACTGAGACAAATCATTTGAGGGACAAGTCCTTGGTTATGGCCTTTCAGACAGTCCCAAGTTGGCGGAGTTCGTTCTCGAACTCGACCGGGGGTTTATATCCGAGGGCGGAGTGGAGCCGGCCGCGGTTATAGATGGTTTCGAGGAAGGCGCCGATGCGTTGGCGGGCGTCTTCGAGCGAGACGTAGGTTTTGCCGGGAATTACGGAATTACGGAATTACGGTGACGCATGCACAAATCCCTTTTCGGAATTACGAATTACGGAATTACGGTGACGCATGCACAAATCCCTTTTCGCGGAATTACGGTGACGCATGCACAAATCCCTTTTCGGCGGTTCGCGGGGTTCGCAGGGCGCTCAACTCAACCTTTCATTGCGCCGCCGTCCGCTGGGGCGATGGCCACGCAGTCCACCGCCCCGGCGGACAATTTCCACGCAACCCGCTGAAAACAATTCATCGCACCCGAAAATGGCGCCCCCGCTATTCGTCGAAGACCGCGCGGCGATAGTCGGCCGGATCGGCGGCGACTAGGCGGAGCAGGCTGCATCGGCCGCCCTCGCGCTCCGCTGCTTCCTGTCGAGCGCCACCGACACGGCGAAGACCGCCAATCCCGCCAATGCGAGCAGCGCCCCGACCCAGCCGGTCGAGGCCCAGCCGTAGCCGGCGCTGATGACCGCTCCGCCCAGCCAGGCGCCGACGGCGTTGGCGATGTTGAGGGCCGAGTGGTTAAGCGCCGCCGCCAGCGTCTGCGCCTCACGACCGACATCCATCAGCCGCATCTGCAGCGCCGGCACGGCCGCGAAGCCCGTGCCGATCAGCAGCACGAACGGGACCGCGGTCCACGCCCAATGCACGGCGAGAGAGAAGAGCGCGAGGACCGCCGCGTTCCAGACGATCGCTCCGAAGATGGTCGGCAGCAGGCCTCGATCGGCGAAGCGAGGGCCGACGACGTTGCCCAGGATCATGCCCGCGCCGAAGCAGGCCAGCACCGCGGGAACCCACGCGAGCGGGATGCCCGACACCTGCACCAGGGTCGGCGTGATGTAGGTGAAGACCGCAAACATGCCGCCGAAGCCGACCGCGCCGACGGCGAGCGTCAGCCAGACTTGCGGATTGCGCAGCGCGCCGAGCTCGCGCAGCGGTCCGGCGTCGGGATGCGGCGCGTCGTGCGGAACCAGGACGGCAGAGAGGACGACGCCCAAGAGGCCAATGGCGCCGACCAGCGCGAACGCCGCCCGCCAGCCGAGCAACTGTCCCGCCCAGGTGGCGAGCGGCGTGCCGAGCAGGGTGGCGATGGTGAGCCCGAGCATCACGCGGCCGACCGCCTTGGCGCGTCCGCCCGGCCCCGCCATGCCGGCTGCGACCAAAGAGGCGACGCCAAAGAACGCGCCGTGCGGCAGGCCGCTGACGAAGCGAAGGCCGACGAGCATTGGAAAGCTCATGGCGAAGCCGCTGGCGATGTTGCCCAGCCCGAACATCGCCAGCAGCAGCAGCAGGAAATTGCGCCGGGCGAGTTTGGCGCCAAGGACCGCAAAGACGGGCGCGCCGACCACCACGCCGAGCGCGTAGGCGCTGATGATGTGGCCGGCCTGAGGCACGGTGACGCCGAACCCGTCGGCGACGCTCGGCAGGAAGCCCATGGCGGCGAACTCGCCGGTGCCGATCGCGAAACTGCCGACCGCGAGCGCCGCCTCGGCGGCGCGGGCGCGGCCAAGTGAAATCGACGCCGATGGCTCGACGGACATGACGTGTTTCCCCGAATGTCGGAATTGGCGAAGCGGCGGAGAGCCCGCCGCCGATTGGCGCCACTATGCCCGGCGCGCGTTCAGCAATAAACGGTGAAATTCGGAATTTGGTCGCGGAATCATCGCGAATTTGTGATGTCGTTCGTCGACCGTGGAGCTGCGCGTTCCCTTCCGCGGCGGCGCGGCCTAGGCTTTCGGCGCAGCGAAGGAGCGAGACATGGGCGACCAAATCGGCGTCATCGGCTACGGCGCGGTCGGCGCGGCGACCGTCGAACGGCTTGCCGCGGCGGGACGCGCAGTCGTCGTCGCGCAGCGTCAGCCGCCCGCGAGTCTGCCCCCGGGCGTCGATTTTCGCCGCTGCGACGCGCTCGACGCGGCAAGCGTGCGGGCGGCCGTAGCGGGATTGTCCCAGGTCGTGCTGGCGATCGGCTTTCCCTATGTCGGCGCGCTGTGGCGCGAGGCCTGGCCGCGCACGATGACGAATTTTGTCGAGGCTTGCGCGGCTGAAGGCGCGCACCTGGTGTTCTTCGACAATCTCTACATGTACGGCCCGCAGACGGCGCCGCTCAGCGAATCGACGCCGCTGCAGCCCGTCGGCGTCAAGCCAGCGGCGCGGGTCGCTGCGACGCGCATCTGGATGGCGGCGAGCCAGGCCGGGCGGCTGCGCGTCGCCGCTCTGCGTGCGCCCGACTTCTACGGCCCCGGCGTGATCCAGGCCCATCTCGGCGACACCGCCTTCGGCGCGCTGGCGCGTGGCGGCCGCGCGCAGTTCATCGGCTCGCCGGACACGCCGCACGACTTCGCCTACGTGCCGGATTGCGCGCGCGCGGTCGTCAGCCTGCTCGACGCGCCCGACGACGTCTACGGCCAGGCTTGGCACGCTCCCAGCGCGCCGATCCGAACGCCCCGCCAGATCCTCGCCCTTGGCGCGGCGGCGATTGGCGTTGCGCCGCGCGCGATCGGCCTGCCGACCGCGCTCCTCGGCCCGCTCGGCCTGTTCGTTCCGCCGCTGCGCGAACTCGCCGAGATGCGGTTCCAGTGGGATCGGCCGTACCTGGTGGATTCGAGCCGCTTCGCCAAGCGTTTCTGGGCCGACGCGACGCCGTTCGAGATCGGAGCGCCGGCGACCGCGCGGTGGTTCCGCGACCGCGTCGGCGCACGATAGCGGCGGCGGTCATTTCGCTGGCAAGGAGCGCACGAAGCGAAGAGCGGCGTCGATCAGCCTACCGCGCAAGGCGTCGTCGCCGAACGCCGCCGGCCCGGCCCGCACCCAGCCGCGCATCCGTCGACCGCGCGAGATCATCGGTGCGACGTCGGGAATTTCCAGCGCCCAGCCGTCCTTGTCCGCGCCGAGCCGGACCAACATCCCGTCGTCGCGGGCGCCGCAAAGCAGGGCGCCATTGAGCAGCCAGGTGCGCCCTCCGAACATGGGCTTTTCCGTCAATCCCGGTTCCGACGCGAGACGCTCCCGCAACAGCTCCTCCAGACCCTCGTCGCGCGCCATGCCCGCCTCCGTCGATCCGGCGCCGATGCTAACCGAAACCGCGCCGCGGCGCGCGGACTTGGCGCGCGGCCGTAGCGCGTTATGATGAGCCGGCGCCTCCCGAGCGCCCCTCCCACAAGACGTCCCGCATGCCCGCAGAACTCGCCGTCCGCACCGTCGCCAGCCTCGCCGAGATCGCCCCCGAGGCCTGGGACGCCTGCGCCAACCCGCCTGGGCTGACGGCGGAGGGAAACGCCGGCGAGCGTTTCAATCCGTTCGTCACGCACGCATTCTTGCGCGCGCTCGAGCAATCAGGCTCGGTCGGCGGCCGCTCGGGTTGGACGCCCGCCCATGTGATCGTCGAGGACGCGAACGGCCGGCTGGTCGCCGCCGCGCCGACCTACCTCAAGACCCACAGCCAGGGCGAATACGTCTTCGACCACGCCTGGGCCGACGCCTATCAGCGCGCCGGCGGCCAGTACTATCCCAAGCTGCAGATCGCCGCGCCGTTCACGCCGGCGACCGGCCGCCGTCTGCTGGTCGGGGCCGATGCGCCTGACGGCGCGGCGCTGGCGCTCGTCGCCGGTTGGCGCGCGTTGCGCGAGGCGATCGAGGCGTCGTCGATCCACGTCACCTTCTGCGATCGACGCGACGCGGAGACGTTGCAGCGCGCCGGCTTCGTCTTGCGGACGGGCGAGCAGTTCCACTTCATCAACGAAGGCTATCGCGACTTCGACGACTTCCTCGCTTCCCTCGCCTCGCGCAAGCGCAAGGCGATCAAGCGCGAGCGGCGCGACGCGCTGGGCGACGACATCGAAGTCGACCTTCTCACCGGAAGCGAGATCAAACCAGAGCATTGGGATGCGTTCTTTGCCTTCTACATGGATACCGGCTCGCGCAAATGGGGCCGCCCCTACCTGACGCGCGCGTTCTTCGACCGCATCGGCGCGACGTTCGCCGACCGCGTGCTGCTGGTGATGGCGCGCCAGGGTCGGCGCTATGTCGCCGGGGCGATCAATTTCCTTGGCGACGACGCGCTCTACGGCCGCAACTGGGGCGCGATCGTCGAGCGGCCGTTTCTCCATTTCGAGATTTGCTATTATCAAGCGATCGAATTCGCCATCCGACGCGGCATCGGCCGAGTCGAAGCGGGCGCGCAGGGGGAGCACAAGCTGTCGCGCGGCTATCGTCCGGTCGCGACCTACTCGGCGCATGAGTTTGGCGACGTCCGTATGCAGCGGGCCGTCGCCGACTATCTCGCCCGCGAACGGCCGGCGGTGGCCGAGGCGATCGAGGAATATTCCGAGCGCCTGCCCTTCCGTCGCGCTGAGTCGGAAAGCGATTGACAGTGGAGACACACGTGAGCGCGTCCTACGATCCGCAGAACATATTCGCCAAGATCCTGCGCGGCGAGGCGCCGTGTGTGCGCGTCGCCGAGGACGAAGTCTCGCTCGCGTTCATGGACATCATGCCGCGCGCCGAAGGCCACGTCCTCGTCATTCCCAAGACGCCGGCCCGCAACCTGCTCGACATTTCCGCCGCCGAACTCGCGCGCTTCATCCCGTCGGTGCAGACGATCGCCCGCGCAGTCAAGGCGGGCATGGCGGCGGAGGGAATCGTCGTCCAACAGTTCAACGAGCTCGGCGGCGGACAGGTCGTCTTTCATCTCCACTTTCACGTTCTGCCGCGCTGGACCGGCGTCGCGATCAAGCCGCCGGGCGGGCCGGTCGTTCCCGCCGACCAGCTCGAACCGCACGCCGCCAAGATCCGCGCCGCGCTGAAGGGCTAGGCGCGCAAGAAAACAGCGGTGCCGCCCGTCGCTGCGCTCCTCGCAACGATGGCGCCGCGATTCGATGGATTCCTGCCGCACCGAACGCCGGGCGACCGATGTATTCAAACCATCTGCATTACCTCCCCGCGCAGATCCTGCTCTATCTGCTGGCCGGCGGGCTGCTTCTCGTCCTGGTGACGCTGCTCGAGATCGGCATCCTCAACAGCGCCTATCGCCGGCTCGGATTGCCGCCGCGGGCGGCGATGCTGGTGCTGCTCGCCTCGCTGGTCGGTTCCTATCTCAACATTCCGGTTGCGCGACTGCCTGAGGCGCACGTCGTCGCCCGCGCCTTCGTCGACGCCTTCGGCATGCCTTATCTCGTCCCGCAGGTCGTCGACTGGCCGGGCACGATCGTCGCCGTCAACGTCGGCGGCGCGCTCATTCCGGCGCTGCTGTCGATCTATCTCGTCGTCGCCAACCGCCTCTATTTCGAGGCGGCGGTCGCGACGGCGATTGTCGCGGTGGTCGTGCACCTTCTGGCGACGCCGATCCAGGGCGTCGGCATTTCGGTGCCGATCTTCTGGCCGCCGGTCCTCGCGGCGGTCACGGCGCTCGTCCTTTCGCGCCGCTACGCCGCGCCGCTCGCCTATGTCGCCGGCTCGATCGGCGTGCTGACCGGCGCCGACCTCGCCAACCTCGACAAGCTGCAGAATCTCGGCGCGCCCGTCGCCTCGATCGGCGGCGCGGGAACCTTCGACGGCGTGTTTCTCGCCGGCGTGGTCGCGGTTCTGCTGTCGGGAATCGGCCAGCGGCGCGCCGTGTCAGGCGCGCCGCGGTAAGCTCAGCTCGCCTGCGGCTCGCTCGGCGATTCCTCGCTCGATTCGCTCGGTTCGCTCTCGGCGCGCTTGCGCGCCCTGCCCTTGCGCGCCTCGGCGGCCCCCTCGGCCCGCTTGCGGCCGGCGACGATCAGGTCGCGTTCGAGCCGCGGCTGCGCCGGGCCCTCGGGATAGACGAAGCTGAGCTTCTTGACCCCGGAATCGTCGGCGGTGACGACGACCTTGACGATCCCGCCATTCTTCAGCTTGCCGAACAGCACTTCGTCGGCGAGCGGCGTCTTGATCTGGGTCTGGATGACGCGCGCCATCGGCCGCGCCCCCATCGCCTCGTCATAGCCGTTCTTGACCAGCCAGGCGCGGGCTTCGTCGGTGAGCTCGATGGTCACGTTGCGATCGGCGAGCTGCGCCTCGAGCTGCAGGATGAACTTGTCGACCACCTGGGCGATGACTTCTTCCGGCAGCCGCGAGAACGGCACGATGGCGTCGAGCCGGTTGCGGAACTCCGGCGAGAACAGCCGGTTGATCGCTTCGGTGTCGTCGCCCTCGCGCCTCGACTTGTGAAAGCCGAACGACTCGCGGGCGAGGTCCTGCGCGCCGGCATTGGTCGTCATGATCAGGATAACGTTGCGGAAGTCGATCTGCTTGCCGGCATGGTCGGTCAGTTTGCCGTGATCCATCACTTGCAACAGGATGTTGAAAAGATCGGGATGCGCCTTCTCGATCTCGTCGAGCAGCAACACCGAATGCGGATGCTGGTCGATCGCGTCGGTCAGCAGCCCCCCCTGGTCGAAGCCGACATAACCGGGCGGCGCGCCGATCAGCCGCGAAACGGTGTGGCGCTCCATGTA
>NZ_JBEKVH010000062.1:0-20730 GCF_049514155.1 Roseiarcus sp.
GATCGGCGTCAACGTGTTTCCGCCGACTGTGGAGCGCGAGCTCAACGTGCTGAAGGTCGACGCGGCCAGCGTCCGTGCCCTGCAGATCGAGAAGCTGCAACGGCTGCGCGCCGAGCGCGACGAGGCGCGCACGCAAGCCGCCTTGAACGCTCTCACCGAGGGCGCGAAGGGGAGCGCCAATCTCTTACAACTCTCCGTCGAAGCGGCGCGGGCCAAGGCGACCGTCGGCGAGATTTCGCTGGCGATGGAGAAGGCGTTCGGCCGCCACGTCGCCGAAGCGAAATCGATTTCCGGCGTCTATCTCGCCGAAGCGGGCGACGGAGACGACGCCAACCGGCGCGTCATCGCCATGACCCGGGCCTTCGCCGAGAACGAAGGCCGGCCGCCGCGCATTCTGGTGGCGAAGATGGGCCAGGACGGCCACGACCGCGGCCAGAAGATCATCGCCTCGGCGTTCGCCGACTTTGGCTTCGAGGTCGAGATCGGCCCGTTGTTCGCCACGCCCGAGGAAGTCGCAGCGCTCGCGGCGGAGAAACGCGTCGACATCGTCGGCGTCTCGTCGCTCGCCGCGGGGCATCTCGCGCTGGCGCCGGCGCTGAAGGCGGCGTTGACGGCGGTCGGCCTCGGCGAGGCGCTGGTCGTCGTCGGCGGCGTCGTGCCCGAGCAGGATTTCGCGCCTTTGCGCGCCGCCGGCGTCGACGCGATCTTTCCGCCCGGCACGGCGATCGCCGCATCGGCGCAGAGCCTGATCGAGCGGCTCAACCAGCGGCGCGGTTACGTCCAGCGCGGCGCGGTGTGAGGTTGGAGCGGATTGCGGTTGCGTGGGATCGCGCCATCCGGTTATTGCGCGCAGCCACGAAGCGATCCAGGCGTCCATAGGGCTCGAGCCTTTCGAACCCCGGGATCGCTTCGCGGCTGCGCGCATCGCGTTGATGGCGACATCGGCAGAACGCAAATTGCTCTGAGGCGCAACAGCCGCGGTGGCGCAAGCGTGTCAGGCGTCCCATTTTGGCGCACACGGCGCATTACGTAATCGGCCCCCGTATTGCGCTTGACACCGTGATTTCCCGTCGGGAGAGATTGCGGTGGGCGAAAAAATCTACGCGATTGTCGATCGGACAATCGAATATACGCGCGAGCTGCTGGAGACGTCGCAGATCGACTGGGCAGTTGCGCGCGTGGGGCTCGACAGGATTCACGACTCGCTAGCCTGCGAGTCGCCGGGCCATCCCGCCCTCGATCGACTGCGCGATTTCATCGTCGAGCAGGATCGCATTTACCGGCCGCACTGAGGCCGCAGCGCTCTCGCTCGGTAGGGAGCGAATTCGCTCAGCGGCCGTACAATCCGGTCAGCCTCGCCTTGGCCAGCGTGTGGAAGTGCAGGTTGAAGCCGACCACAGCGGCGGAGGATTGCTCTTCGGCGTCGAGCTTGGCGACGTCGACGGCGAACATGGTGAACTGGTAGCGATGCGGTTTGTCGCCGGGCGGCGGGCAGGGGCCGCCATAGCCGACTACGCCGTAGTCGGTGCGGCTCTGCACCGCGCCCTTCGGCGCCGCCGCGCTCTTGGGATCGCCGGCGCCGCGAGGCAGGCGCGTGACGGTCGCCGGAATGTTGAACACGACCCAATGCCAGAAGCCGCTGCCGGTTGGGGCGTCGGGATCGTAGCACGTCAGCGCGAAACTCTTAGTCTCGGGCGGCGCGCCCGACCAGCTCAGCGCCGGCGAGATGTTGCCGCCGGCGCAGCCGAACCCGTTAAACGTGTGCATCGCGCCGATGAGTTCGCCCTCGGCAATGTCGGAGCTGGCCAATATGAATCCGGCGGTCGTCGTCTGCGCGCTCATCGGACTCTCCCCAATCCATTGGCCCGCCGCGAGCGCGGCGGTTCAACCGATTGTGCTGACTGGCGAGGGATTGGCAAGCGCCGAAGCGCCTGCGCTTCGCGCAATCAATTGTGACGAAGGCGATTTGACGAGCGCGCGAAGCCGATTGTATGACGAAATGCTTGCGCGACGAGAAGCGTTCGGTCGACGCGGAGGAAGCCATGCGGGAGGCCAAATTTGCGCGCGCAGGGCGCAAACGCAATCTTGCGGCGCGCTCCGGGGCGATGCTGCAATTCACCGAACTCGGCTTCGGCGCTGGGCCGCTCGGCAACCTCTACCGGCCGATGACGGAGAAGGAGGCGCGCGCGACCCTCGACGCCGCCTGGGCGGTCGGCTGCCGCCACTACGACACCGCGCCTATCTACGGCCTCGGGCTCTCCGAGACGCGGCTGAACGGATTCCTGCGCGCCAAGCCGCGCGACGCCTTTGTGATCTCGACCAAGGTCGGTCGACTGCTGCATCTCTGCCAGCCCGAGGAACGCTCGTTTCAAACCGGGTTCTTCGAGACGCCGTCCCGTCGCGAAAGCTTCGATTACAGTTACGACGGCGTGATGCGCTCGCTCGAATTCTCGCTCGAGCGGCTCGGTCTCGACCGCGTCGACATCGTCTATTGTCATGACGTCGACGTCTTCACCCATGGCACGCGGGAAGCGGCCGACGCGCGCGCGCGCGAATTCATGGAAGGCGGCTACAAGGCGCTGGCGAAGTTGCGCGACAGCGGCGCGATTCGGGCGATCGGGGCCGGGATCAACGAGTGGGAGGTCGCCGAGACGCTGGCGCGCGCCGGCGATTTCGACGTGTTCCTGCTCGCCGGCCGCTACACCCTGCTCGAGCAGGAGGCGTTGCAGTCGTTCCTGCCGTATTGCGTCGACAAGAAAATCGGCGTCGTCATCGGCGGGCCGTTCAATTCTGGCGTTCTCGCCACCGGACCCAAACGCGGCGCCCGCTACGACTACCGGCCGGCGCCGCCGGCCGTGCTCGAGCGCGTGCGCCGCATTGAGACGGTCTGCAAGGCCCACGGCGTCAAGCTGGCGGAGGCCGCGCTGCGCTTCCCGCTCAGCCATCCAGCGATCGTCAGCGTCATTCCAGGCGGCCAGAAACCGGGCGAAGTGCGGCGAAACGCCGCGATGCTCAGCGCCCAAATACCAGCGGCGATGTGGCGGGAGCTGAAGGCCAAAGGCCTTTTGCGCGCCGACGCGCCAACTCCACGTTGAAGGAGCCAACCATGTTGAAATCGATTGATCCCCTGCTCGGCCCGGACCTTCTCTATGTCCTGCAGGCGATGGGGCACGGCGACGAGCTGACGATCGTCGACGCGAACTATCCCGCCCAATCCGCCGGTCCCGACGTCATTCGCCTCGACGTCGACGCGACGCGGACGCTCGACGCGGTGTTGAGCGTCTTGCCGCTCGACACCTTCGTTCCCGAGGCGTGCTGGCGTATGCAGGTCGTCGACCATCCGAACCAGGAAGAACCGATCTTCGCTGAATTCCGCGCCATCATCGCCCGCCGCGAGGGGCCGCAGTTCAAGCTCGGCGGCATCGAGCGCTTCGCCTTTTACGAGCGCGCCAAACACAGCTTCGCCATCCTGTCGACCGCCGAGCGCCGACTTTACGGCAACATCATCCTCAAGAAGGGCGTGATCCGCCCCGACTGACGAGACGGCGTTGCAATGCCGCAGGCGCGCGGGAACTGCTCTC
Organism: Roseiarcus sp.; assembly: GCF_049514155.1. GTDB lineage: Bacteria > Pseudomonadota > Alphaproteobacteria > Rhizobiales > Beijerinckiaceae > Roseiarcus. Next base: position 3,582 of record NZ_JBEKVH010000062.1, read on the forward strand.
CGCGCGCGATGCTGATCGCGCGGGCGATGGCGGCGCTCCATTCGCGAACGGCTGAGGCCGCGCCGCTCAGGCGTCGGCCCACACTTCGCGCGCGACCGCGACGCAGCGCTCGAGCTTGCGCCACTCGTCGGCCTCGGCGAGGTCGTTGCCGTGCGCGGTCGAGGAGAAGCCGCACTGGTGGCTCAGCGCGCATTGCTCGAGCGCGACGTATTTCGACGCTTCGTCGATGCGCCGCTTGACCGCGTCCTTGGGTTCGGCCTCGGGATGTTTGGAGCTCATCAGCCCGAGGACGATCGTCTTGCCCTTCGGCGTGAAGCGCAGCGGCGCGAAGTCGCCCGAGCGCTCGTCGTCGTATTCGAGGAAGAAGCCGTCGATCTTCATTTCGTTGAGCAGAATTTCGGCGACCGGCTCGTAGCCGCCCTCGGCGACCCAGGCGCTCTTGAAATTACCGCGGCAGAGATGGACCGAGATCGTCATGTCCTTCGGCCGGTCGCGGATCGCGTCATTGACCAAACGGCAGTAGAGCCGGGTGAGCGCGTCAGGATCGTCGCCGCGGGCGCGCGTGCTCTCGCGGATCTTCGGATCGCAGAGATAGGCGAGATTGGTGTCGTCGAGCTGCAGGTAGCGGCAGCCGCGCGCCGCCAGATCGGCGATCTCGTCGCGATAGGCGGCGGTGAGATCGACGTAGAACGGTTCGAGGTCGGGATAGGCGCTCTCGCTGATCGCCTGCCGGCCGCCGCGGAAATGCAGCATCGACGGCGCCGGGATGCAGACCTTCGGCGTCCTGGTCACGACGCTCTTGAGGAAGTCGAAGTCGGGGCCCTGGATCGGCTTGGCGTGGCGGATCTTGCCTTCGACGTGCATGGTCGGCGGCTTGAAGCCGACTTCGCTGCCGTCGTCCTTGCGGAATTTGGCGACGAACTCGCCGTAGTGGGTCTCGACGCCGTCGAGCCGTTCGAGGAAGTCGACGTGGAAATAGGTGCGGCGGAATTCGCCGTCGGTGATCCCCTTGAGGCCAACGTTTTCCTGCGCGCGCACGACCTCGCGGATGCATGCGTCCTCGATCGCGCGCAGTTCCCCGGCCGGCAGGGTCTTGGCGAAAAATCTCTCGCGCGCCGCCCTCAGCCGCTCGGGGCGGAGAAAGCTGCCGACATGATCGGCGCGGAATGGCGGCTGGGTCATCGTAGTCCTCCCTGATCTGGTTGGGCGAGGTTCTACCAGAGCAGGGGGCATTGGCAATCCGCGGACCTTGCGCGGGGCGTCAGCCGACCGGCACGGCCAGCAGCGGCCAACGCGCGTCCTCCAGCACCTGCGCGCTGGCGCTGCCGCGCACCGCGTCGAGCAGGCCGTGGCGACCAGCCGTCGGCATGGCGATCGCGTCGACCTGGAGTTCGTCGGCGGCGGCGAGGATGGTTTCGACCACCGCGCCGTCGCGCAGCAGGATCGGCATGTCGAGGGTGACGTCGTTCTCGTCGACGAGAGCGGGAGGGCGCTTGCCGACATGCATGAGCCTGATTTCAGCGCCGCTGTCGATCAGCGCCAGCATCGCTTGGATGCGGCGGATCGCCGGAACGCTGTCGAGGCCGCTGGCGATCGGCATCAGGATCCGCTTGAGGCCGATGGCGCCGGTCTTCGGGTCGACGAACCCGCGCCGGCCTTCGCGCAGGAACAGGCTCATCATCCGCCCCTTGCGCAGCAAACTGGTGTGGACCGACGCGTCGGTCCAACGGGTCAGCGCCTTGTTGGGGTAGTTGGCGAGAACGACCAGATTGCAGAACGCGTCCTCGAGATATTCGAGGATGCCGGCGCGGGCGTTGCGCGCGGCGACGCTGACGCTCGACACTTGCAGGTCGAGGTCCTTCTCCCAGCGGTCGTAGGCGGCGTCCGGCCCCAGCACGCCCCAGCCGACCAACAGGTCGCGAACTTGGCGTAACCCCTGCGTCGGCGAATAGAACGACTGGTTGTCGACCCGGACCAGCAGCAGCCGCAGGATCGACTTCGACGCCAGCGCCATCGCGACGGCGTGGGCCATCGCGGCGGCGTCGCCCGGCGCAAAATCAGTTGGATGGACGATGACCGGACGTTGCGGACTGGCTGGCGCCATGGTTTGTTCCGCCATTGAGGCCGCGGCATTGTGACCACCGGGCGTTGAGCGAGGCTGGAGCGGCCTATTCCGGGGAAACGACGACCGCGATGTCGGGATCGCCGACGCCGGTCAGTTGCAGCGTTGCCGGTTCGGCGGCGATTCGGAACTTGACGCTTTTGCGCGCGTTGGCGCAGCCGGTCGCCTCGGAGAAGGCGACCGCCTTGAGGAACTTGCCGTCCTGGACGACGTCGATCCAGCCTCCCGCCGACAGGGTGACCTTGTAGACCCCCGCCGCTGCGGGGGCGTCGAGGGCGAAGGCCCCCGCGTAGCTCGGCGAGAACTTGGGCGGCCGCTCCGGCGCCAGCGCGAGCTTGGCCTCGGCGAACGGGATGAGCTTCAGCCGCGCCCCGGCGTCGGCCGGCAGCGTCGCGCCGGGCGCGAGCGGCCCGGCGGCCGGAGCGGCGAGCGCCGCCTGCTCGTGGGCGATCGGCCACTTGAACTGGTCGCAGCCGCTCGATTCCGCCGCCGCGGCGACGCCTGATCCCAACAGCCAGCCGGCGTAGCCCGCGCTCAAGAGCCCGGCGGCGAGCAGGATGCGAAGCCTCGCTCCCATGGCCTTCTCCCCCGGCGGCCTGATCGCCGCCGGGCGGCATAATGACGGTGGCCGGGTCCGGGTTCAACCCGCCGCGACAGGGGCTGTGGCCGCGCCCAAGTTGCGCCGCCGGTCCCCATCCCCTAAAGCGACCGCCAATTCCCCCTGGAAACCCCCCGCGATGATCCGCTCCGCCCTGATGACCATCATGACCAACGCCGCCATCAAGGCGGGCCGCGGTCTGAAGCGCGATTACGGCGAGGTCGAGCAATTGCAGGTGTCGCTCAAGGGGCCCGGCGACTTCGTCAGTCTTGCCGACAAGCGGTCGGAAAAGACGATCTTCGACGAGCTTTCCAAGGCGCGGCCGGGCTACGGCTTCGTGATGGAGGAGGCCGGCCGCGTCGAAGGCTCCGACAAGAGCCACACCTGGCACATCGACCCGCTCGACGCGACGACCAATTTCCTCCACGCCATCCCGATCTTCGCCATTTCGATCGCGCTCGAGCGCGAGGGCCAGATCGTCGCCGGCGTCGTCTACAACCCCGCCACCGATGAGACCTATGTCGCCGAAAAAGGGCAGGGGGCGTTCGGCGGCGCGCGCCGGATGCGCGTCGCGGCGCGGCGCGAGCTGTCGCAAGCGCTGATCGGCTGCGGCATTCCCCACCTCGGCAAGATGGCCGAACATCCGGCCTTCAAGGCCGATCTGGCGGCGGTGATGGCGCGCGTCGTCAACGTCCGCCGCCTCGGCTGCGCTTCGCTCGATCTCTGCTATGTCGCCAACGGCCGCTTCGACGCCTTTTGGGAGCGCGGCCTCCATTCCTGGGACATCGCCGCCGGGGAGCTGATCGTGCGCGAGGCCGGCGGCTTCGTCACCGATTGCGACGGCGGCGCTGATTACCTGAAGACCGGCGATATCCTGTGCGGCAACGAGTTCATCCACCGCGAGATGTTGGGGCTGCTGCGCGGCGCTTCGGGCGCGCGCCCGAGATAATTCAGGGCTTGACGCGCGCCCCGGCCGCGACGCTAGCATTACAGAACCTGAGATTCGGTCCTTGGCCTCGATGTTCCCTGATCCGATCGTTCGCCGTCGCCGCGGGGGCTGGCGCGGCGGCGGTTCCGCGAAAGCCGCGCGACGATGAGCGCGCTCGTCCTGCTCCTTGGCGGCGACGCCGCGCTGCTGGCGTTGAGCCTAGCGGCGATTGCGGCGGCGCGAAGCCGGAACGGCGGCGTCTTCATCTACGCCGCGGCCTGCGCGATCGGTTCGGTTCTGCTCGTCGGCGGGGCTTATCACCTGCTCGGCCGTCACGCGCCCGAGGAGCTTGCGCTGCCGATCGGCCTGCCGTGGATCGGCGCGCATTTTCGCCTCGACGCGCTGTCGGCGTTCTTCGTGATCGTGGTCGACCTCGGCGCGACCGCCGCGAGCCTCTACGGGATTGGCTACGGGCGCCACGAGCGCGATCCCGCGCGCGTGCTGCCGTTCTATCCCGCCTTTCTGGCCGGCATGAATCTCGTGCTGCTGGCGAACGACGCCTATTCCTTCCTGGTGTCGTGGGAGTTCATGTCGCTCGCCTCCTGGGCGCTGGTCATGGCGCATCACCGCGATTCCGACAACCGGCGCGCGGGCTACGTCTATATCGTCATGGCGAGCTTTGGCGCTATCGCGCTGCTGCTTGCGTTCGGTCTGCTGGCGAGCCCGGCGGGAACCTATGTCTTCCCGGCGGAGGCTTACAACTTCGGGGCGATGCGCGCCAACGCCGCGACGCCCGGGCTGGCGGGCCTCGTGCTTGCATTGACGCTGGTCGGCGCCGGGTCGAAGGCCGGCCTCGCGCCGCTTCATGTCTGGCTGCCGCTCGCCCATCCCGCCGCGCCCAGCCACGTCTCCGCGCTGATGAGCGGCGCGATGACGAAAGTGGCGGTCTACGCTTTCGTCCGCATCGCGTTCGATCTGTTGGGGCCGCCCGCCTGGTGGTGGAGCCTCGTGGTGCTGGCGCTCGGCGGAATCACCGCGGTCATGGGCGTTCTCTACGCGCTGATGCAGCACGACCTCAAGCGCTTGCTCGCCTATCACACGGTGGAGAACATCGGCATCATCTTCATCGGACTTGGGCTCGCCCTCGCTTTCAAGGCCTTCGACATGCCCTCGGCGGCGGCGCTGGCGCTGACCGCCGGTCTGCTGCACGTGTTCAATCATTCCGTCTTCAAGAGCTTGCTGTTTTTCGGCGCCGGCGCGGCGCTGACCTCCACGGGGGAACGCGACATGGAGCATCTGGGCGGCCTCATCCGCCTCATGCCGCTGACCGCGTTTACGTTCCTTGTCGGTTCGGTCGCCATCTCGGCGCTGCCGCCGTTCAACGGCTTCGTCTCCGAATGGCTGACCTTCCAGGCGATCCTGCTCAGTCCCCAACTGCCTTCATGGGGTCTGAAGCTGTTGGTGCCGGCTGTCGGGGCGTTGCTCGCGCTATCAGCCGCGCTCGCCGCCGCATGCTTCGTCAAGGCGTTCGGCATAACCTTTCTCGGACGGGCCCGGACGGAGGCGGCCAAGCGCGCGACGGAGGCCGATCGCTTCTCGCTCGCGGCGATGTTCGCATTCGCGACGCTGTGCCTGATCGCCGGCGTCTTGCCGGGCCTGTTCATCGACGCTTTGGCGCCGGTGGTGAGAAGTCTCGTCGGCGCCCGGATGCCGGTGCAAATGGGGATCGACTGGCTGTCGATCGTGCCCATCGCCGAAAGCCGCAGCTCCTACAACGGCCTTCTCGTGTTCCTGTTCATTGTCGCGTCCGCCTCTCTGGGCGCCGCGGCGATCCATCGGCTGGCTTCCGACGCCGTGCGAAGGGCGCCAGCCTGGGATTGCGGTTTTCCCGAGCCCAGCCCGGCCACGCAATACACGGCCACCAGTTTCGCCGAGCCGATTCGGCGCGTGTTCGGCGGCTTCGCCTTCGGCGCCCGGGCCGAGGTCGACATGCCAGCGCCGGGCGACATGCGACCGGCCCGCATCAAGGTCGTGATGAACGATCTCGTATGGGAAACGATCTATCTGCCGGTCGTCGCTGCGGTCACCTATCTTTCCACCCGACTCAACCGACTGCAGTTTCTCACCATCCGGCAATATCTGAGCGTCGTCCTCGCGGCGTTGGTCGCGCTTCTTCTCGTGCTCGCGGCCTGGCCATGACCGATCTCGCCGTCAATCTGGTCTTCCAGCTCCTGCAGATGCTGCTGGTCGTCGGCCTGGCGCCGCTGTTGACCGGGCTGGTGCGCAAAGCGAAGGCGCGGCTGCTGCGACGCGAGGGCCCGCCGTTGCTCCAGCCCTATCGGGACCTCGCCCGGTTGGCGCGCAAGGAGGCGGTGGTCGCCGAAGGCGCCTCCTGGCTGTTCCGCGTCGCGCCCTATGTCGTCCTCGCCGCGACATGGGTCGCGGCGGCGCTGATCCCGACCTTCGCCACCGGGCTGTTGTTCAGTTGGTCGGCGGACCTGATCGCCATCATCGCCCTGCTCGGCGCGGCGCGGTTCTTCCTCGCGCTCGCCGGGCTCGACGTCGGCACAAGTTTCGGCGGCTTGGGCGCCAGCCGCGAGGCGATGTTCGCCACGCTTGCCGAGCCGGCGATGATCGTCATCGTGTTCAGCCTCGCGCTCATCGCGGGTTCGACGCAACTCTCCACCGTCGCGGCCTTCATGGCGTCGTCGGCGGTCGGATTGCGCGTCACGCTCGGCATGGCGCTGATCGCGCTGATCATCGTCGCATTGGCGGAGAACGGCCGCATCCCGGTCGACAATCCCGCCACCCATCTCGAACTGACGATGGTCCACGAGGCGATGATCCTCGAATATTCCGGGCGGCACCTCGCGGTGATCGAACTCGCCTCGATGCTCAAATTGCTGCTCTACATCTCGCTGATTGTCTGCGTCTTTGCGCCCTGGGGCCTGGCGATCGCTGACGCTGGCGTCGGCGATCGCCTGTTCGGGGCCGTCGTCTACGTCGTCAAACTGGGGGTCGCTGGGTTGATGCTGGCGACGTTCGAGACCAGCATCGCCAAGATGCGCGTCTTCCGGGTGCCGGATTTCCTCGGCGCGGCGCTGATGCTCGGTTTTCTCGGCGCGCTGCTGCTGTTCGTATCGCGGACGCTGAAATGACCGGGCTCTCGTTCGACGTCTCGCATCTGCTCGCCGGCGCGCTGGTGCTGGTCAGCTTCATGCTGCTCTACCAGACGCGGCTCTACGCGCTGCTCAATGTGTTCGCGCTGCAAGCCGTGGTGCTGTCGCTGTCCGTCGCCTGGCAGGCCTATGTGCAGGGCGCGGCGCATCTGTATGTCACCGCGGCGATCGCATTTGCGTTCAAGGCGATCATCATTCCTGTGGCGTTGCATCGCATCATCGCCCGACTCGGCATTCACCGCGACGTCGAGAACGTCGTCGGCATCGGCCCGACCATGCTCGCCGGCCTGGCGCTGGTGGCGCTGTCGGTGGTGGTGATGCTGCGTGTTGCGAGCGAGGCGGACGCGCTGGCGCGCGAAGATCTCGCCTTTGCTTTGTCGGTGGTGCTGCTCGGCATGCTGATGATGGTGGTGCGGCGCAACGCGGTCAGCATGGTGGTCGGCTTCATGTCGCTCGAGAACGGGCTGATCCTCGCTGCAGCGGGCGCCAAGGGCATGCCGCTGGTGGTCGAAATCGCCGTCGCGTTTTCTGTGCTGGTCGCCTTGACGGTGATCGGCGTGTTTCTGTTCCGCATCAGCGAGCGGTTCGAGACCGTCGACGCGCGAGCGCTCGACCAATTCCAGGGAGACCGACTGTGAGCGGGCTCCCTTTCGACGGCGTGGCGGCGATCCTGATCCTGCCGGCGGCGACGGCGGCGCTGCTCGCCTTGCTGCCCGGCTATCGGCTGTCGGCGGCGATCAACGTCGCGTCGTCGTTGGCGACCTTTGTCGCCGCGATCTCGTTTCTGTTCTCCAAGCCGGCGAGCAGTGACTATTTTCTGGTCGACGACCTCAACATCGTCTTCGTCGTCCTCAACACCTTTGTCGCCTTCACTTCGAGCGTGTTCTCGGCCAGCTATATCGCCCACGAGCTGGAGATCGGTCGGCTGACGCGGCGCCATCTTCGCTTCTATCACGCGATGTACCAGACGCTGCTGTTCGCGATGAATCTCGCGCTGTTGGCCAACAACATCGGCCTGATGTGGGTGGCGATCGAGATGGCGACGCTGACCACGGTGGCGATGGTCGGCATCTACCGCACGCCCGAGGCGATCGAAGCGGCGTGGAAATACTTCATCCTCGGCAGCGTCGGCATCGCGCTGGCGCTGTTCGGCACCATTCTCGTCTACATGGCGGCGCGCCCGGTGATGGGCGAAGGGATCGACGGCATGGTGTGGACGAAGCTGATCGCGCGGGTCGGCGAATTCGAGCCGGCGCTGCTCAACCTCGCCTTCGTCTTCCTGATGCTCGGCTACGGCACCAAGGTCGGACTCGCGCCGCTGCACGCCTGGCTGCCCGACGCGCACGCCGAAGGCCCGACGCCGATCTCGGCGGTCCTTTCGGGGCTGTTGCTCAACGTCGCGCTCTACGCGGTGCTGCGGTTCAAGCTGCTGCTCGACGCCAACGCCGGCGCGATCGCGCCTGGCCCGCTGATGGCGACGCTGGGCATCGTCTCGCTGATTTTCGCCGCCTTCATGCTCTACCGCCGGCGCGACATCAAACGCCTGTTCGCGTTCTCGTCGATCGAGCACATGGGGATCATCGTCTTCGCTTTCGGCATGGGCGGGCCGCTCGCCAATTTCGCCGGTCTGCTGCACATGACGATGCACTCGCTGACCAAGTCGGCGATCTTCTTTACCGTCGGCCATATCGCGCAGGCCAAGGGAACGCAGAAGATCGCCGACATCCGAGGCCTGACCGTCTCCCATCCGGCGCTCGGCTGGAGCCTGGTCGTCGGCGTTTTCGCCATCGCCGGGCTGCCGCCGTTGGGCATTTTCACCAGCGAGTTCCTGGTCGTCAGCTCGACCTTTGCGCGCCAGCCTTGGCTGGCGCTGCTGCTGGTCTTGGGACTGCTGCTCGCCTTCGGCGCGTTGATCCTGCGCCTGCAGGGGATGGCGTTCGGCGAGCCGAGCCCGGGCGACAGGCGCTCGACGGCGTCCTCGCTGCCGATCGCGGCCCATCTCGGGCTGGTTCTCGTGGCCGGTCTCTATCTGCCGCCGCCGCTGGTCGCCTGGTTCCAGCACGTCGCGGCGATGTTGCGCTAGGGGAGCCCGCGCATGACGACGGCCAAACCGACGCAAGACGAGACTTGGGGCGAGGCGATTCGGCGGCTCGCGGCCGGCGAAGCGCGGCTCGTCGCCTTGTGGGCCGACGGGACGGAAGCGCGCATGGCGCTGTCGGCGGCGCGGCCGGAAGTCGAGCTCTTCCGCTACGCCGCCGTCGACGGCGCTTTTCCCTCGGTCGGCGCGGCGCATGCGCCGGCGATCCGCCTCGAGCGCGCGATCGCCGACCTCAGTGGGCTGAAGGCGAAAGGCGCGCCCGACGCGCGGCCTTGGCTCGACCATGGCCGCTGGCCGCTCCGCCATCCGCTCGGATCAAACGCCCCGGCGGGCGGCGGCGAACCGGAGCGCTACGCCTTTCTCGGCGCCGAAGGCGTCGGGCTGCATCAGATTCCGGTCGGGCCCGTGCATGCGGGGATCATCGAGCCGGGCCATTTCCGCTTTCACGCCAGCGGCGAGACGATCGTGCGGCTGGAGGAGCGGCTCGGCTATGTCCACAAAGGCGTCGAGCGTTTGATGGCCGGCGCCGATCTCGCGCGCGGCGCCGAGCTCGCCGGCCGGGTCAGCGGCGACAGCACGGTCGCCTACCAGATCGCCTTCGCCCGCGCGATCGAAGCGGCGACTCGAATGGTCGCGCCGCCGCGGGCCGCTTGGCTGAGGGCGCTGATGGCCGAGATCGAGCGGGTCGCCAATCACCTCGGCGACATCGGCGCGATCTGCAACGACGCCTCGTTCGCGCTGATGCACGCCCATACCGGCGTGCTGCGCGAGCTGACGCTGCGCGCCGCCGACGCCGCTTTCGGCCATCGGCTGATGATGGATCGCGTCGCGCCGGGCGGCGTCCTCGTCGATCTCGATCGCGATCGCCGCGCCGCCTTGCGCGAGCTGACGACGACGATCCGCGACCGGTTTCCGCGCCTGGTCGAGCTCTACGACAACACCGCCTCGCTGCAGGACCGCACCGTGGGCGCCGGCAGGCTCGATCCCGGACTGGCGCAGCGCTTCGGTTGCGGCGGGGTGATCGGCCGCGCCTCGGGCCGCGACTTCGACGCGCGCCGCGACCATCCCTATTCGCCCTACGACGAGCTGCGTTTCGAGACGCCGGTGTGGAAAGAGGGCGACGTCAACGCGCGGGTGTGGGTGCGCATCCGCGAAGTCGAGGAATCGTTGCGCCTGATCGGCCAGATCCTCGATCGGCTGCCGGTCGGCCCGATCCGCTCGGAGCGCGAGCCCGCCGGCCGAGCCGGCGAAGGCTGGGCGCTGGTCGAAGGGTTCCGCGGCGACGTCTTCGTCCACGTGCGGCTTGACGACGACGGACGGATCGCGCGCTGCCATCTGCGCGACCCGTCGTGGTTCCAGTGGCCGCTGCTCGAAGCGGCGATCGAGGGCAACATCGTCGCCGACTTCCCGCTGTGCAACAAGTCGTTCAACTGTTCCTATTCAGGTTGCGACCTCTGAGGAAGGCGAGGAGACGATGCGCCGAACGCTGATCGAGGGGCTGCTGAACGGTCCGCTGACCGAAGCGGCGCCGGGCCCCGACGATCCCGAACTCGCCGCGCTGGCGCAGGAGGTCGAGCGCGCCGCCGCCGCGACCCTCGGCCGCAGCCTGTCGATTCGTCACGTCGACGCCGGCTCGTGCAACGGCTGCGAGCTCGAGATTCACGCGCTCGGCAACGCCTTCTACGATCTCGAGCGCTTCGGCCTGCGCTTCGTTGCTTCGCCGCGTCACGCCGACGTGCTGCTGGTGACGGGACCGGTGACGCGCAACATGCGCGAGGCGCTCGAGCGGACCTACGCCGCGACGCCGGCGCCCAAATGGGTGGTCGCCTGCGGCGCCTGCGCCAAGGACGGCGGCGCCTTCGCCGGCAGCTACGCCATCGTCGGCGGGATCGGCGAGGTCGTGCCGGTCGATCTCCACGTGCCCGGCTGCCCGCCGCGACCAGCGACGCTGCTGAAAGCGTTGCTGGCGCTGCTCGACGGCCGCGGGCGCTAGCCGTGAAAATCTGACGCCTGGGCCCCGCTACGCGGGTCGGCCATGGGCGCAAGGCGCGTCTAGCGCGGCGCCGAGGTCTCGCTTGTCGTCATAGCCGGGTTGGAGCCGTTTCCGGATGAAGGATGGGCCACGAAGATGAAATAGCCGGCAAGCAATAGCGCGAGAACGCTCAGCGATATGAAGAGCCGGGAAGGCGCGACAGCGGCGGCTTTGAACAGCGCCGCAGGAGCGGAAACCTTGTAGCTCGGAGATCGCGGCAAGAGCGCGATCAAGCGAGCGGCTATTGTCGCCGCGGATAGACCTGTCGCCGAGTCCATCGGCGTGGCGGCGATCAGCGCAGCCAGCCGCTCCGTCGCCCTTTCCTTGGGCATGCGCGCCAAGCTCGCGGTCTCTTGCCACGGGTCGACGTCGAATCGAGCCAGCGCCGAAAGGACGCTCAGCGTCGTTCCATTTCGGTCCTCGCCGATCGACGCGAATAGGAAATCGTCGAACTCGCGGCCGAGAAGAGGGGTGAGCGCGGAATGGGTCATTTCATCAGCTATGCTTCTCGTCGAGGGCGAACGCGTTGGCGCGTCCCGTCAGGCTCGGAAACGATCCGCATCCTTAGGCGCCCCGCCGACGCTCGACCTCGCTTCGAGGGCGCGATTCCCGGGCGGAGCGGCATTTGAGGTCACCAGGACTTCCACCGCCATCCCCGCGAACGCGTCGCTGTTTCCGACGTAGCTGCCGGCGACCGGCATGGCTTGGCGGACATTGCGGGCGACGGCGACGGGGATGAGGTTGGAGCCGCCGACGCTACGGTTGGTCGGATCGAAGCTGATCCAACCAGCGCCGGAGACGAAGACTTCGCCCCAGGCGTGGGTCGATCCGGCGTCGGCGGATCCTGTCAGACTGCGATCGGGATTGAAGAGGTAGCCCGAGACGATCCTGGCGCCGAAACCGAGGCATCGCGCCGCTTCGACGAACAGTTCGGCGAAATCCCGGCAAGAGCCCCAGCCGCGATCCAGCGTTTCTCGCGGCGACTGCGTGCCTTCGTCGTCGCGGCTCTGGTAACGGATCCAAGCGGAGACGCCGAGGCTGAGGTCCTTGAGCAGCGCGAGCGTATCGGTTCGATCGCCGCCGACGAACCCCCGCGCCCATTTCGCCAACCGACCGGTCGGGTCCGAATATTGCTGGATGGTCAGCGCGCCGAGGTCCGTCCATTCGTCGTCGGAATAGCGAAACGGATAGACGATCGCCGAGGCCGCGATGTCGAAAACCGGCCACGCGGAGCTGTAGAGCTCGAGTTCCACGACGCTGTCGATGACCAGGCAGTCGGTCGCGCCTTGAAACATGGCGGTTGCGACGGAATTGCCGAAGACGTCGTGCGCCCATGTGACCTGCGCCGCCGGCGCAACGGTCACCGCGCTCGAGATCAACCGCAGGTCACGGCTTTCGCGCGGGCGCAGCATCAATCGATGTGGCCCCAGGCTCACCGCCCGATGATACCGGTAGGTCGTGCGATGACGAACCGTGAGCGGAATCATCGGCAATTCCTCGCGCCAATGGAGCAGACGTCGTCCACCCGGCGCCTCGGCGCGAACCCGGGACGAAAGATGCGCTTTGCCGCCGCAAGGCTTTCGCTGCGGCCGGCGCGCGGTCGACCGCGTATGCCAAAGATAGTGTCGATATCAAGAAATGTTAGGCGCCTCATGAGTTTAACTCAACGTTCGACCTGACCGGAGATCTTTCGGCCCCGTCGGCGGAGCGCCGCGGCGGATCGACCGCGGCGCTGAGTATACGGCGCCGGCGCGTTGCCCTGACGCCACATCAAGTCGAAGCAAGGCGCCAGCGGCTGGCGCGCGGCGGCGGCGCGTCTCAGCCCAAGGTGACGCGAACGCGGTGGACGGCGCCGTCGTCGGCCAGGCGCAGTCGCAACGGCCGCTCGGTGATTTCATTCCCGTCGATCTCGGCGAAGCGGACGCCTCGGCTGACGCCGGCGGGGTTGTCGACGACGATTTCGTAGCGCGCCGATTGCCGCCGAACGCTGATCTCGAACTTCGGCCACGCTTTCGGTATGCAGGGGTCGAGATGTAGGAAGGCGCCGCGAAGGCGCAGTCCGAGAATGCTCTCGACTCCCGCGCGTTGCATCCAGCCGGCCGAGCCCGTGTACCAGGTCCAGCCGCCGCGCCCGACATGGGGCGCCGTCGCGTAGACGTCGGCCGCGACCACGTAGGGCTCCACCTTGTAGCGCAGCACGTCGGTGCGGGTGCGCGCGTGGTTGATGGGGTTGAGCAGCGAGAACAGCGCGACCGCCGTGTCGCCATCGCCGAGCGCGGCGAAGGCCATCGCCGACCACGCGGCGGCATGGGTGTACTGGCCGCCGTTCTCGCGCACGCCGGGCGGATACGCCTTGACGTAGCCGGGATCCAGCGCCGACTTGTCGAACGGCGGCGCGAACAGCAGCGCCAGGCCGTCGTCGCGCCGGATCAGCTCGCGTTCGACCGCGGCCATCGCTCGCGCCGCCCGTTCCGGCGCCGCGGCGCCCGAGAGCACGGCCCAGGATTGGGCGATCGCATCGATCCGACATTCCTCGCTCGCCGCCGAGCCCAGCGGCTCGCCGTCGTCGAAATAGGCCCGCCGATACCAATCGCCGTCCCACGCCTCGCGCTCGAGCGAGGCCCGCAATCCCGCGGCGTGCGCCGTCCATTTCGCGACCCGTTTCGTCTCCCGGCGCGTCTGAGCGAGCGGAATGAAAGCGGTCAGGGCCGCGTGCAGGAACCAACCGAGCCAAATGCTTTCGCCGGCGCCCTTTTCGCCGACGCGGTTCATGCCGTCGTTCCAGTCGCCGGTTCCTATCAGCGGAAGCCCGTGGCCGCCGAGCGCGAGGCTCGCGTCGAGAGCGAGCGCGCAATGCTCGAACAAGGTCGCGGTCCGTTCCGAGACGACGGGCGCAAAGAAGCTGTCGACCTCGCCGGGCTCCAGCGCCTGGCCTTCGAGGAACGGGATCGTCTCGTCGAGGACGGCGACGTCCGCCGTGGCGTCGACGTAATGGGCCACGGCAAAGGCCAGCCACGGGCGATCGTCGGAGATGCGGGTGCGCACGCCCTGTCCGGAATGCGCCAGCCACCAATGTTGGACATCGCCTTCGACGAACTGGCGCCCAGCGGCGCGCAGCAAGTGCTCGCGCGTCAGCGACGGCAGCGCGGCGGCCAGCGCCGCGCCATCCTGCAATTGATCGCGAAATCCATAGGCGCCGCTCGCCTGATAGAAGGCGGAGCGCGCCCAGATGCGGCAACTCAGCGTCTGGTAGATCAGCCAGCCGTTGAGCATGACGTCCATCGAGCGATCCGGCGTCTTGACGACGACGGCGCCGAGAATGTCGTCCCACTTGCGCGCGATCTCGGCTTCGACGCCGTCGAGATCGGCGGCGCGGTAGCGCGTAATCAGACTGCGCGCCTCGTCAGCGGTCGCCGCCTCGCCAAGCAAGAAGACGACTTCGACGCTGCCGTAGGGCGGCAGTTCGATCTTCGTGCGCATCGCCGCGCAAGGGTCGAGACCGGCGCCGACCTTCTTCGACAGCGCCGCCGCGCCGGCGAGCGCGGCGGGATCGGCAAGCGCGCCGTTGCGCCCGATGAACTCGCGTCGATCCCCGGTCCAATCGCTCTGGGCGCCGCGCAAGTCGGCGAAAGCGACGCGCGATCCGAAGCCCATGTTCCAGGGGTTGCGGGCGAAGATCGCCCCGGTGACGCCGTCGAGTTCGGTGCACACAAACGGCAGCGAGGCCGAACGCGACGAGCCGAGAACCCATTCGACGTAGGCGGTCACGCTGATCCGGCGCGGGCGGCTCGACCGATTGGTCAGCACGAGGCGCGAAATCTTGATCGAATCGTCGACGGGCACGTATTGCGCGAGATCGGAGGCGATCTCGTGCGCGACATGCTCGAACCGGCTATAGCCGCGGCCGTGGCGGGCCGTGTATGTCGCCGCCGCGTCGCGGATGGGAAGCGCCGTCGGACCCCACACGTCGCCGGCATCGTCGTCGCGCAAATAGAGGGCTTCGCCGCTTCGGTCGCCGACGGGGTCGTTCGACCATTGCGTGATCTGATTCTCGCGACTGTTGACGGACCAAGTGTAGCCGCCGCCCTCGGTTCCCGTCTGGAAGCCGAATGTCGGGTTGGCGATGACGTTGATCCACGGCGCGGGGGTCGATTGGCCCGGCCCGAGGATGGTGACGTACTCGGCCCCGTCTCGCGTGAACCCGCCGAGCCCGTTGAAGAATTCGAGGTCGGGAGGGTGTGGCCGGAACGGCGGCGCCAACCGCGCGACGACGCGCTTCCGCGCGACCCTCGGAGATTCGACTGGCTCCAGGATATGCTCGAGCTGCTCGAACAGCCCGCCGCGCTGCGCCGGCAGAACGACCCGCGCGACGGAAGTCAGAAGGGCCCGCGTTTCGACCGGGATCAGGTCGGCGCGCAATACGAAGATGCGGCCCGCCGGCCGTTCCGCGCCGGGCTGCGGACGCGACTGGCTTGCTCTGACCAGCGTCTCGATGGCGATCTGAAGCTCCTGGACATAGGACGATCGGCGCTCGTTCAGGATGACGAGATCGACGGCGAGCTGTTTCATCCGCCAATACTCGTGCGCTTGCAGCAATTCACGGACGACGTCGAGATGCTCGACATCGGCGATGCGCAAAAGCACGATCGGCAAATCTCCGGAAATCCCCTGTGGCCACAGACCGGACTGCGCGCCGCCGCTCCGCACGATCGCATCCGAGGATGGGCGCAAGGCCGACGCCGCATAGATCACGTGTCCGGCAAGCCGCTGAAACAGCCCCGCCTCGCCCGCCGTCACGCCGAGATGGTGGAGTTGCACCTGAGCCTGCGTCCACGCCAGCATCGAAGCGCGCGCAAACGCGGTGGCGTCGCGATGCTTGTCGACGCCGTCGAGCAGCGCGGCGCGGCTGGAGGCGGCGATGGTCCAAAAGGCCACGCGAACGGTCGCGCCTGGCGCAACGCGGATGCGGCGGCGGATCGAGAAGATGGGGTCGAGGACGGCGCCGGACGAATTCGACAGCGGACGGCTGTCCGTCACGGCGATAGGTGTGCGAACGCCGCGGCCGCGACCGAGGAATCGCGCTCGGTCGGTCTCGAATTCGGGCGCGCCTACCGCTTCGCCGTCGACGACGCTCAGATGCGCGGCCCAGATTTCCGCGTCGGTCGGCGCCCGTCTTCGCCGGGTCGCCACGATCGCGCCGATGTCGGCCCGATACTCAGTTTCAACGAACAGTTTCGAGAAGGCTGGATGCGCGATGTCGGCGCTCTGAGGCGCGAGAACGATCTCGGCGTACGACGTGATTTCGATCTCGCGGGCGCCGACGCCGGAATTCGTGATCGAAACGCGGCGAACTTCGGCGTCGTCCTCGCCGGATACAAGTACGTCCAACGTCGTCGTCAGCGAGCCGTCGCGGCGCGTCACCTCGACGCGGTCCTCGTTGAAGGCCACGGCATAGGCGTCCGGCTCGACGCCGCTCGGTTGGAAGCCCGCCGACCACGCCACGCCGCTGCGCACGTCCTTGATGAAGAGGAAGGAGCCGAAGTCGTCGCAGGTCGCATCTTCGCGCCAGCGCGTCAGCGCCAAATCGCCCCAGCGGCTGTAACCCGAGCCCGCCGACGTCAGCATGGTGGCGTAGCGACCGTTGGAGAGAAGATGCGTGGCGGGCGTCGCCTGATCCGCGGAGAGGAATCGCCGTCCGCCGGAAGGCTCGACGTCGCGCGCGCTGGCGGCCGACTTCACTTCAGCCGCCCACGGGCGCGTGGCGGCGACGTCGCGCGGCATGCGCTCCTGCAGCAACAGTTCGCTGGCTTTGACGATCGGCTCGGCATGGAAGCGCCGCCGCATCACGCCCTTGAACAGAGCGTCGGCGACGGCGACGATCGTCATGCCCTGATGATGCGCCATGAAGGCGCGCACGATGGCGACGCTTTCGCCCTCCGGCACGCGCGCCGGCGTGTAATCCAGCGCGTCGTAAAAGCCGTAGCGACCTAACGCGCCGACCTCAGCCAAACGCGCCAAATTGGCCGCCGCAGCGCGCGGATCGACCATCGCCGCCAGCGCGGTGGCGTAGGGCGCGATGACCCTGTTCTCGCCGAGGCCCCGCTTCAGCCCGAGACCGGGAACGCCGAAGTTCGAGTATTGGTAGGTGAACTCCAGGTCGCGGGCGTTGTAGGCGGATTCGGATATGCCCCA
>NZ_JBEKVH010000063.1:0-20288 GCF_049514155.1 Roseiarcus sp.
CGGGGCTCGCAGCCTGCGCCTTGATGAGGTAGGCGGAGAAATCCGTGGTGCCCAGCGGCGTGAGTTCGTTGCCGGTCACCGTGCCGCCGAGCTTCGCCAGGTCAACCGCCGCCGCCTTCTGCAGCGTATGGCCGAAAGCGTAGTCGGGCGTGATGAAATGCCATTTCTTGCCGTACTGCTTGAACAGCAGGCTGCAAACCGAATTCGCCTCCATGGTGGTGGTGTTGCACACCCGGTAGACGTTCCATTTGCAGTCGGGGCCAGTGATCGAGTCGGTGTGGCCGCCCGAGACGATGTGAAGAATTTTCTTCTCATTGCTGACCTGGGCGATTGCTTGAGCGACGCCTGAGTTGACGTCGCCGATCAGGAAGGACACCTGATCGCGGTCGATCAACTTGCGCGCCTTTTGCACGCCGGTGCCGACGTCGTTGGCGGAATCCTCGACCAGCAGCTCGAGCGGGCGCCCGAGAACTCCGCCGGCGGCGTTGATCTGATCGACCGCGAGCTTGGCGCCGATCACTTCGTTTTGCGCCACCGCCGCGTAGACGCCGGTCAAAGGATCGATCATGCCGATCCGGATCGGCGTATCCGCGCGCGCCGCAATCACGAAGGGCGACGCTACGCCCAAGGCGCCGAGCCCGGCAGCGCCTTTGAGAACCGAACGGCGGTCGAATCGACGAGACGAATACGGCGTCGCCATGGACATTCCTCCCTCAACTTGTTGTTCGCGATTTTCGGCGCCGCCGTGGCGGCGCCTTCGCGTTGCCTGATATTGTGCATTCCCCCCATGTAAACGCAAGCGGCCCGACCATCGCGGCGGAGCGATTCTATCGCTCGATCTCCTGTTCTCTGCGGCCGCCAATCCACACGCCGGCGAGGTCGAGATCGTCGTCGAGATGAACGAGATCGGCGCGCGCGCCCGGCGCCAGCGCGCCGATGCGGCCTTCGAGGCCGAGCAATCGGGCTGGCGTCGAGGTCGCCATTCTCAGCGCTTCGGCGAGCGGCAGGCCGAGCGAATCGACGACGTAGCGCACGGCGTCAAGCAAAGTGACCACGCCGCCGGCGAGCGTGTCGAAGTCGTCGATCAGGCGCGACCCCTCGCGCCGCATGCGCCGCCCCTGCAGGGTGAAGACCGGCGGTCCGCCCGCCGCCGGCGGCATCGCGTCGGAGGTGAGCGCGATTCCCCCCGCCCCTTTGGCGTTGATCGCCGCGCGCAGCGCCGCCGGGTGGACATGATGGCCGTCGGCGATCAGGCCGCAGACGATCGTCGGATCGGCGAGCGCCGCTCCGACCAGACCGGGCGCTCGCGAGCCGAGCTGGCTCATCGCGTTGAAGAGATGCGTGACCGCGCGCGCGCCGGCGGCGAAGGCGGCGCGCGACTCCTCGGCGGTCGCCTCGGCGTGGCCGAGGCTGACGACGATTCCCGCCGCGGCGAGGCTGGCGATCAGCGCCGGATTGGCGGCCGCCGGCGCCAGCGTGACGACCATCGCGCCGGCCTTGGCGGCGACGAGCTGGTCGCGGTCGCGG
Source organism: Roseiarcus sp. (assembly GCF_049514155.1). Taxonomy (GTDB): domain Bacteria; phylum Pseudomonadota; class Alphaproteobacteria; order Rhizobiales; family Beijerinckiaceae; genus Roseiarcus. The sequence goes on from NZ_JBEKVH010000063.1 coordinate 1,528, forward strand.
TCTCGCATCGGACGGATGAATTCCGCCAGATGGACGCCCTTGCGGCGCGGATCGATGAACGGCCCCTCGACATGGACGCCGAGAACGCCCGGCGTCGCGCGCGTCGCCTCGCCCGCCGCCGCCAACGCCGCGACGAGCACGGCCGGCGAGTCGGTGATGACGGTCGGCACAATCGCCGTGACGCCGTAACGGCGAAACGCGGCGGCGATCGCCGCCAGCGCCTCGGGCGTCGGCGTCGCATTGAACAGCACGCCGCCGCCGCCGTTGACCTGCCAGTCGATCAGCCCCGGCGACAGCACGCCGCCGGAGAGATCGATCTGCTCGCCGCCGCGCGGCCGCGCGGCTGTCGACGCGACGGCGACGACCGCGCCGCCCTCGACGACGAGGGCGCAATCGTCGCGCATCGTCAGTCCGTCGAACAAGCGCGCGCCGAAGAAGACCCTTAATGGCCCGTCGCTCATCGCGCGACGCCTTGCAGCTGAGGCAGCGCGCCGCCGGCGACGAGGATCGCGCCGTCGGCGTCGTCGTAGAGCGGATCGCGCAGGACCGCGCGCGACGAGTCGGCGAGATAGGACGTAATCGCCGGGTGCATCCCGCCGACCAGCACGACGCGGGTCGCCCCGAGCCCGCGCGTCGCGGCGATCAGCGCGTCGATCGCCCGCGCCGCAGCCGCGACGATCGTCAGCGCCACCACGTCGCCGGCGGCGGCGCGCTCGAACACCAGCGGCATGAACGCGCCATAGCCCGCCGGCTTGGCGGTCAGCGCCCATTGCGTCGCCGTCAGCGGATCGCCGAAGCGGCGCATCACCTCCTCGGTCAACGAGGACGCCGGCCCGACGCCGTCATGGGCGCGCAGGGCGGCGCGGATCGCCTCGGCGCCGACGCGCGCGGTCGAGCCGTCGTCGCCGAGCAGGAAGCCGCGCCCGCCGATCACGGTCTCGCGTCCGCCGACGCGCGCGACCGCCGCCGAGCCGGTGCCGGCGATGACCAGCGCGCCGTCGCCGCCGCCATGGGCGCCGAGGCAACCGACGAGCGCGTCATTGGCGGCGCGCACGCTGGCGAAGGCGGCGTAGCGGGCCTCGACGCGCACAGCGTCGGCCGAGCTGGAAAGGCCCGCGAGGCCGAGGCCAAGCGCCAGTTCGGCGCGATCGGCGGCGCCGAAACCCGCCTTGGCGCAAACGGCGTCGATCTGCTTGTTGACGGCGGCGAGCGCGGCGTCGAAATCGACGTAGAGATTGCCGCCCGGTCCCTGCGCGTCGGCGAGCGCTCGCCCTCCGCCGTCGCGCAGTCGCGCGTGGCAGCGCGACGCGCCGCAATATGCGCCGATGGTGAGACGGCGACCCTGCCCCACGCCGATCCTCCCGAAAATCTCGCGAACCCGCTGACGCGGGATCCGCTTCGCCGGACAAGCTAACCACTTCGCCAAGCTGCGGCAAATGCTGAGCTTGGCCGAGCGCCTTCGTTCACGTGCCCGGCGCTCCTCACAATTTCCGCGCCGGCCTCTCTTGAGCCGCCTGCGCCAGCACGCGAGTCGAAGGACGAGGGCGGCTGTCCACGACGAAGGGCGATCCCCTCCTCGTTCGAGGCGCGCCGCTGACGCGGCGCTTCTCACGAAGAGGGGATCGGGTCGGCGCGTCCGGGAGGAAAATCGTTGGGCGACGGCGCCAAGAGCGCCAGCCGACGTCAACCGCCGTGATAGCCCTTCACGCCGACCGCCTGAGCGAGCGGGCTGCGGAAGTCCCGCCCGGCGGCGAGATTGTCGAGGGCGCGGCGGAAATCGTATTGCGGCCGCCAGCCGAGTTCCGTGACGGCGGCGTGATTGTCGTAGACGCGGTCGATCGACGGAAACATGCGCCAGCCGCTCTTGGCGTAGAGCGCCTCGTAATCGGGGAACAGGCGGCGCGCCGCCGCCGCGGCATCCTCTCTCAGCGCCGCCGCGTCGTCGCGCGTGAACGGCGTCGTCGCCGAGATAATGTAGCGCGCGAAGCCGAGCGCGGGCGCCTTCTCGAGCGCCAACAGATGGGCCGAGACGACGTCTTCGAGGTCGACTCGGCGGTAGAGCAGCTCATTGACCTGCGCGTTGGCGACGTCGTAGGCGGCGGCGACGTGCGGATCGTCGTCGGCCTCGGGGAAGAAGCGCGACGTACGCAGCACCACGGTCGGCACGCGGCGCCGGCGGCCATAGAGCTCGCACAGCGTCTCCGCCGCCTGTTTGGTCGCGCCGTAGATGTTCTTCGGGATCGGCGCCACGTCTTCGGTGATCCACGCCGCCGGCTCGCCGGCGCGCGGCGTCAGGGCCGAGCCGAACACGCTGGTGGTGCTGGTGTAGACGAAGGCCTCGACCCCGGCGTCGACCGCCGTCTCGAGCAGGACGAGCGTCCCGGCGGCGTTGGTGATGAGAAAGTCCTCGTCGGCGCGGGTCGAGACATGCGGCTTGTGCAGGTTGGCGCAGTGGACGACGACGCGCGCGCCCCTGAGGCTTTCGCCGACGAAGCCGCGATCGTTGATCGAACCGACGCGGTCGGTGAACGGCGAGGGCCTGAGATCGATTCCGAGCGCCGGCTGGCCCTGCGCGCGCAATGTCCGCATCAACGCTTCGCCGAGATGGCCGGCGCTTCCCGTCACGACAATCGTCATTTTACCTCGTCCTGGGTCCCGCCCCGCGCGCTTTGCCGGCGACTCCCTCGAAGGCGCCGGGCTGCAATTCGCAATACAGCAGACGCTGCGGATCGACCGGACCCGGCAACACGACCCGGCCCGGCGGGACGCGTTTGAAGCCGACGCGCGCGTAATAGGGCTCGTCGCCGACCAGAACGACCAGCTTGGCGCCGGCGGCGCGCGCCGCCTCCAGCGAGGCGGCGACCAGCGCCTCGCCGATGCCCTGGCTGCGGAAAACCGGCTCGACGATCAGCGGCCCAAGCAGGAGCGCCGGCGTCTCGCCGATGAGGATCGGCGTCATCGCGTTGGCGCCGACCAGCAGCGTGCCGACCCGGGCGACGAAACTCAAGCTTAGGTCGGCGGGGGCGGTCTCGCGCAGACGATAGGCGGTGCGGGCGAAACGCCCCGGTCCGAACACGCGCTCGTTCAGCCGGAGGATCGCCTCGGCGTCGGCCGGGCCCTCCGGTTCGATGACTAACGACACGTCGGCCATTTGCGCCTGTGCAAACTGAGGATGTCGGGCGGGTTTAGCACGCAGGCGGCGGCGGGCGGAAGGGCGCGCCAGCGCTCACCACTGCGGCGAAATGGGCGCGCCCTCAACAACTTCGGCCAACCGCGACCGTGTGCCGCGCGTCGTATCGGGCGGCAGCGCGTCGAGGGCGAAGAACCGCGCGGCGACGATCTCGCGGTCGGGGGCGCGTTCGCCGATCACCCGAAACCGCCTCACGACATAGACCGCGACATGGTCGCGCCGCGACACGCGGCGGTTGTGGAACAACCCGTGCAGGATCGGCGACCCTTCAACGACGACGTTGGCCTCCTCGGCGAGTTCGCGCGCCAGCGCCGCCTCGAAGGTCTCGCCGACTTCGACCCCGCCGCCCGGCAGATGCCAGCCGGGAACGTAGCCGTGCTTGACCAGCAGCGCCCGACCCCTTTCGTCGATGACGAGACCGCGGACCCCAAGAGTCATCGGTCGCGCCAACAGAAACCATAAATGGGCGAGGCGCGTCGCCAACCGCGCCGGGAGGCGCCAGGCCAGCGCCCGGCCTTGCTCTTGCATCGCTGAACGCCGCTCCCTAAGGGTCTCGTTCCCCGTCCGCCCCCGCGACTCCCGAGCGCGAGCCTAGCCAAACCTTCGCCGAGCCGCCAATGCGCGAAATCGCCCGCCGATGAGCTTCACCATCGCCCATCTCACCGACGTCCATCTCGGGCCTCTGGCGCGGCCGCGCCTCGACGAGATGCGCCTCAAGCGGTTCATGGGCTACGTCAACTGGAAGCGCGGGCGCGAACGGCTGAGCGACATGGCCACGCTCGCCCGTCTGGTCGCCGACATGCGCGCCCAGAAGCCCGACCATGTCGCGGTCACCGGCGATCTCGTCAACATCGCGCTGCTGTCGGAGTTTCGTCGCGCGGCGGAATGGATGCGGACGCTCGGCGAGCCTGCGGACGTATCCTTCACGCCAGGCAACCACGACGCCTATGTGCGCGACGCGATGCCCCAGCTCGCCGCAGCGTTCACGCCGTGGACGCAGGGCGACGGCGAATATGAGCGCGGCGAGGCGTTTCCGTTCGTGCGGGTGCGGGGCGACGTCGCGCTGATCGGCCTCAGCACGGCGACGCCGACCGGGCCGCTGATGGCGACCGGTCGACTTGGCGCGCGCCAGATCGAGGCGCTGGCGGCGATCCTGCAGGAAACCGGCGCCAAGGATCTGGCGCGCGTCATCCTCATCCACCACCCGCCGCTGTCGCGCGGCGGGGCGCCGTTGCGCGGCCTGACCGACGCGCGCGCCTTCGAGGCGACGGTCAGCCGTTTCGGCGCCGAGGCGGTCCTGCACGGCCACAGCCACAAGCGCATGTCCCATTTCCTCGTTTCGCCCGCTTCGCGCATCGAAGGGGGCCGCGTTCCGATCCTTGGGGCGCCGTCGGCCTCGTCAGCGTCCGCCGACTCGCGCCAGCGCGCCGCCTACCACCTCATCGACCTCGATCGAGCGGGCGATCACTGGCGACTGCGCGCGCGCGCGCGGGGGCTGCAACTCGGCGGCGGCGAGATCGGCGCACGCGAGGCGCCGGCGGTGTAGCGAGGCGCGAGGCGTTTGATCGACGCCCGGCAAAACTGGTAATCAGGCGCAATCCGCGCCGGCGTTGGCATGCGGCTGGGGAAAAGGCGATCGGCATGACCGTGAAATCGTTGCTCGATGTTTCGACCGAGGTCGCCGAGGCGCTCGCGGGCGCTCAGCCCGTCGTCGCGCTCGAATCGACGATCATCACCCACGGAATGCCTTATCCCGCCAATCTCGAGACGGCGTTGATGCTCGAGAGCGCCGTGCGCGGACAAGGCGCGACGCCGGCGACGGTCGCCGTCCTCAACGGCCGCTTCAAAGTTGGCCTTTCTCGCGACGAGTTGGAGCGGCTCGCGCGCCTCTCCGGCGGCGTGGTCAAGGCGTCGCGGCGCGATCTCGCCGCGGTCGCGGCGCGCCACGGCGCCGCTGGCACCACGGTGGCGGCGACGATGTATATTGCGGAGCTCGCCGGCATCGAGATTTTCGCCACCGGCGGCATCGGCGGCGTGCATCGCGGCGCGGAGGAGACGTTCGACATCTCGGCCGACCTCGTCGAGCTGGCGCGGACAAAGGTCGCGGTCGTCTGCGCCGGCGCCAAGTCGATCCTCGACATCGCCAAGACCCTCGAATATCTCGAATCGCACGGCGTCGCCGTCTGCGGCTTCCGCTGCGACGAATTCCCGGCTTTCTACGCCCGCTCGAGCGGCTTCAAGCTCGACCACCGTTGCGACGGCTTGCACGACCTTGCCCGCATCGTCAGGCTGCAGCGCGAAATCGGCCCCGGCGGGCTGCTGATCGCCAACCCGATTCCCGAGGACAAGGCGCTCGACGCCGAGGCGATCGAAGTGCGCATCGCCGAGGCGGTCGCCGAGGCGAAGGCCAACGGAATCGCCAAGAAGGAAGTGACGCCGTTCCTGCTCGGCCGCGTCGTCGAGCTGACCGACGGCCGCAGCCTCGAAGCCAACATGGCGCTGGTCGAGAACAACGCGATTCTGGCTGCGCAAGTCGCGGTCGAGCTGACGCGCCTGTGACCGAAGGCCGGCCGGCGGCAGCCGCGCCGCGCATTCTCGTCGTCGGCGACCTGATGATCGACACGATCGTCAAGCCCGAGGGGCCGCTCGCGCGCGGCTCCGACCGGCGGGCCGCAATCGTCGACCGACCCGGCGGATCGGCGGCCAATCAGGCGGCGTGGCTCGCCCATTTCGGCGCCGCGGTCGATTTCGTCGCCCGCGTCGGCGCCGCCGACCGCCGGCGCGAAGCCGCGCGGCTCACGCGCGCCGGCGTCGCGCCGCATCTCGTCGGCGACGCGCGGCGCGAGACCGGCCGGCTGATCGCGCTCATCGAGGCGAGCGGCGAGCGCAGTTTCCTCACCGATCGCGGCGCCAATCTCGCGCTTTGCGCGCGCGATTTTCCCGACGCTCTGGTCGAACGCGCGGCGATGATCCACCTCTCCGGCTACAGTTTCTTCGCGCCGGGCCCGCGCGAAGCGGCGATGAGCCTGATTGCGCGCGCCGGCGGTCGCCCGGTCGGCGTCGATCCCGCCTCGGCCGAATTCCTGCGCGAAGCCGGGCCCGACGCCTTCCTCGCCTGGACGCGCGGCGCGACGACGCTCTTCCCCAACGCGGAAGAAGCGTCCGTGCTCGCCGGAACCGACGATCCGCTAGCGCAGGGCGCGCGGCTCGCCGCGCATTATCCGCTCGTCGTCGTCAAGCGCGGCGCGGCGGGTTGCGAGGCCTTCGCCGGGGGCCAGCGTTGGCGCGTCGGCGCGCCGCCGGCCGAGGTCAAGGACAGCACCGGCGCCGGCGACGCCTTCGTCGCCGCGTTCCTCGTCGCCCACCTCGCCGGACGGCCGATCGAGCGCTGCCTCGCCGAGGGCGCCGCCGCCGGCGCCGTGGCGACCGAATTCATCGGCGGGCGGCCGGAGATCCGCCGGCCGCGCGGCTAGAGTTTGCACGTTTGCAAGGAATCAGGCTGGAATCTCCGGCGTCGCATCCCCAAATGCAACGCTCCCGATTCTCGCGAGACCAGTCGCCATGACCATCCGCCCCGTCAAACGCGTTAGCCAATCCCGTCCCACGCTGGAAGGCGCCGGCGTCAAGCTGAGGCGCGCCTTCGGCTTCGGCGACACGTCGGACTTCGACCCGTTCCTGATGATGGACGATTTCCGCAACGATCGGCCGAGCGACTATCTCGCCGGGTTTCCCTGGCATCCCCACCGCGGCATCGAGACGATCACCTATGTGCTGGCCGGCTCGGTCGCGCACGGCGACAGCCTCGGCAATTCCGGCGTGCTCGGCGCCGGCGACGTGCAATGGATGACCGCCGGCCGCGGCATCCTCCACCAGGAAATGCCGAAGGGCGACGCGGTCGGCCGCATGCACGGCTTCCAGCTGTGGGCCAACCTGCCCTCCAGCTTGAAGATGACGGCGCCGCGCTACCAGGACGTGCCGAGTGCGGCGATTCCCGAGGTCGTCGACGACGACGGCGTCTCGGTCAGGGTGATCTGCGGCGAGTTCTGGGGCCAAAAGGGGCCGATCGACGGCGTCGCCGCCGAACCGCGCTATCTCGACGTCCATGTCCCGCCGGGCAAGCGCAAGGTTCTGCCGGTCGAAACCTACCGCCAGGCCTTCGCCTATATCTTCCAAGGTTCGGCGACCTTCGCCGGCGCTTCGGCGCCGTTCGGCGCGCTGCGCGAGGAACTCGTCGGCGGCGAGGACGTGCTGGTGCGCGATGCGGTCGGCGATCGTTCGCTGGTCGTATTCGACTCCGGCGACGAGGTCGTCGTCCAGGCGGGCGAACAGGGCGTGCGTTTCCTGCTCGTCTCCGGCAAGCCGTTGCGCGAGCCGATCGCCTGGCACGGGCCGATCGTCATGAACACCCAGGCCGAGATCCGTCAGGCGCTCACCGACCTGCGCGACGGGTCGTTCATTCGCTGACCGACGCCCTATTTCGCCAGCGCGGCGCGATAGGCGGCGAGCGTCTTTTCGGTCATCTGCTCGAGCGAGAAATTCGCTTCGACATGGGCGCGTGCCCGCAGCGCGATGGCGTCGCGCGCCGTCGCGCCGAGCGTCAGCGCGCTCATCAGCGCGTCGGCCAGCGCCGGCGCGTCGCCCGACGGCACGCGCCAGCCGGTGCGCGCCTGCGCCGGCGTCTGCGGCGGCGCGAGAACGGTCTCCGGCGCGGCGCCGGAATCGGAAACGACGACCATCGCCCCCATCGCCTGCGCCTCGACCGCGCTGCGGCCGAACGCTTCCGGCGCGGTCGACGGCACGGCGACGACGCTGGCGGCGATGAGCGCGGCCGGCATGTCGTGGCAATGGCCGACGCGCGCGACCAAGCCTTCGAGGCCGGCGCGGCGGATGCGCGCGTCGAGATCGCGCGCGTAGGAATCGCGCCCCTGCGCGTCGCCCGCCAGCACGCAGCGCACGTCGGCGAGCCCGCGCTCCTTCAACAGTCGCGCCGCCTCGATCAGCACCCTCTGCCCTTTCCATTCGGTCAACCGCGCCGCCAGCAGCACCACCCGCTCGTGCGGCGCGACGCCCCAGGATTCGCGTAAGCGGGTCACGCGCGCGCGCTCGACCGTCGCCGGCGCGAAGCGCGCGAGGTCGGTTCCGCGGGGAATGACCAACAGACGACCGCGCGCGAACGGATAGAGACGCTCGATCGCGTCGGCGGTGAACTGCGAATTGGCGATGACGACGTCGCCGCGCGCCATCACCGAATTGTACCTGAGCTTCAGCGTCGAGCGGCCGCCATAGGCGCCGTGATAGGTGGTGACGAACGGTCGTCCGGCCTTGCGGCAGGCGCCGAGCGCCACCCAGGCCGGCGCGCGCGAACGGGCGTGGACGAGGTCGATCCCTTCTTCGGCGATCAGCCGCGCGAGGCGCGGCACGTTGAGCGCCATCGCCAACGGGTTCTTGGTCGCCGCCGGAAAGGGCGCGAGCACGCCGCCGACCGCCTGCAGCTCGCTGGCGAGCCGTCCGCCCTCGGAGGCGACCAGCGCGCGCGCGCCCGCCTGGACCAGAGCGGCGGCGACGTCGATGGCAGTGCGTTCGGCGCCGCCGGCGTCGAGGCGCGGAATGATCTGCAGAATCGTGCGACCGACGAGCGAAGCGCGCTCGGCGCGACCGAAGGGGGCGAGCGTCGCGGCGCTCACGCGCGCCGCCGCGCCAGAACGTCGCGCGCCGCGCGGTCGGAATTGACGGCCGCCGCCGCGTCGGCCATGCCGACCACGCCGATGTGAGCGAAACCCAGACGAATCATGGGGACGATTTGACCGTGATCCAGGACGAACCGCAATTCCTCGACGTCGGCGAAGGCGCGGCCCGCCGCCGTATCGCGTTTCGCCGCCGCGCGCCAGCGCGCGACGACCTGCCGGGCGTCGTCTGGCTTGCCGGCTTCGGCTCCGACATGGTCTCGACCAAGGCGAGCGCGCTCGACGCCCATTGCGCCGAGCGCGGCCAGGCGCTCCTGCGCTTCGACTATTCCGGCCACGGCGCCTCGGAGGGAAAGTTCGAGGACGGAACGGTTTCGCTGTGGCTCGAGGACGCGCTGACGGCGATCCGAACCGAAACCGCGGGGCGCTTGGCGCTCGCCGGCTCGTCGATGGGCGGCTATCTGGCGCTGCTCGTCGCCCGTGCGCTGGCCGAAGCGGGCGAAGCGTCGCGCCTCGCCGGGATGGTCCTCGTCGCGCCGGCGATCGACTTCACCGAGGCGCTGATGTGGGCGCGCGCCAGCGAAGCGGAGCGTCGCGAACTCCTTGAAAAAGGGGTGTGGCGGCGCCCGTCTGAATATTCCCATTCCGGCTACCGCATCACGCGGGCTTTGATCGAGGACGGCCGACGTCACTTGCTGTTCGGCGCGACCATTCGCAGCTATTGCCCAACCCGCGTCCTGCAGGGCATGGCCGACCTGGATGTCCCCTATCGTCACGCGCTGACGCTGGTCGAACACATGGCGGTCGATCCGGTGACGCTGACGCTGATCAAGGACGGCGACCATCGCCTGTCGCGGCCGCAGGATCTCGCGTTGATCCTCGAAGCGGTCGACGGTTTCGCCTGAGCGGCCTCACGCGCCTTCCGCGCCGAAGCGGTGCAGGTCGGCGCCGTTGACCCTCAGCCACGCCTCGGCGCGCTCGGTGTCGGGAAAGAGCCGGCGCGTCACCTTCCAGAACATCGGCGAGTGGTTCATGTGGACGATATGCGCGACCTCGTGCGCGGCGAGATAGTCGAGGATTTCTGGCGGCGCGAGGATCAGCCGCCAGGAGAAGTTGAGACTGCCGGTCGACGAACACGAGCCCCAGCGGCTCGCCGTGTCGCGCAAGGCGATGCGGCGCGGCGCGGCGCCGAGCCGCTTGGAATGGCGCGCCACCGCCGCCTCGAGGTCCTTGCGCGCCTCGCGTTTGAGAAAGTCGGCGACGCGGCGCGCGATGAACGGCTTTTCGCCGGTGACGCAGATGATCGGCCCGGCCGGTCCCGTCTCCGTCCACACCACGCCGCGCTCGCCGGGTCGATGCACGATCGTGTGGTCGACGCCGCGCAGCGGCGTCACTGCGGCGGCGGCGAATGCGACCGGTTGCGGCAGCCGCGCCAGCCGCGCGCCGATCCATGCCGCATTCCGCTCGGCGAATTCGCGCGCGGCGCGCAGCGAGCTTCGCTCGGGCATCGTCAACAGCACATCCCGGCTCGCGGCGCGCACCCTCAGCGTGAACCGTTGCGAGGTCGCGACCCGTTTCAAGGCGACGCGATAAACCTCCCCCGCGTGCGCGACATCGATGTGCGCGACCGGGCCGGGCGGCGTTCGGCGTTCAAACAGGCGCAGCATTGACCGATGCTACCCTAGCGACGCTTTGAGTCGCTAGGATTTTCACGCCTTCTGCCGGATCAGCGCAACCGGATGTCGGGCCGCGGCGCCGGCTTGAGCTGGATCGGCAGGCCGGCCGCCACGGCGACGACCGCGCCGCAGGCGGCGGCGGCCTGCAGGTTCAGCCGCCCCTGCCAGTCGCGGAAGGCGCGGCCGAGCGGGGTCGCCGGGACGACGCCCGCTCCGACCTCGTTGGCGATCAGAACCACAGGGCCGCCGAGATCGGACAAAACCTTCGTGAATTCCGATATTTGCGCTTCGATTTCGCGCCCGGCGAGCAAGAGGTTGCTGAGCCACAGGGTCAGGCAGTCGACCAAAACTACGCGCCCCGGCCGGGCTTCGGCGTGAAGCGCGGCGGCAAGCGCCAGCGGTTCCTCGCGGGTCCGCCAGCCCTCCCCCCGTTCGCGGCGATGCCGGGCGATGCGCTCCTCCATCTCGGCGTCGCCGGCCTCGGCGGTGGCGAGGTAGAGCCTTTCGCGGGCGGCGGCCTCGGCGAGCCCCAGCGCGTAGCGGCTCTTGCCCGAGCGAGCCGCGCCGATCACCAACACGGCGCGGCAGGAGACCGGCTCGAGCAGGTTGTCCATGTCGCCTCGATTTCACGCGCCGCGGCGCTTTTCAATCCGGGCCTTTACCGCGCCGCGGCGGTTTGCTCCAATCGCGGCGGCGACCCCGCCCCAGCTTAGCCCGAGGCCGCGATTGTCCGTATCCCTCGACCAGACCCTGCGCGACTGGCGCGATTTCTACGTCATGGGCGGCACGGCGGCGGCGACGCTGGTCGGCCTGATGTTCGTCTTCGCCTCGATCGGCGCGAGCCAGCTCGCCAGGCGGAATCTCGGGGCGATGCGCGCCTTCATTACGCCGACGGTCGTACATTTCGGCGCGGCGCTGTTCGTCTGCCTGGTGTCGATCATGCCGAGTCACAGCGAACGCAGTCTCGGCGGCGTGCTCGGCGTCGGCGCGCTGATCGGCGTCGCCTATTGCGGCCAAGTCCTCGTCCTCATCTTCCGCCGCTTCGCCGCCGGCCTAGCGTGGGAGGACCGGCTCTTCTATGCGCTGATCCCGTTCGTCGGCTATTTCCTGCTGCTCGCCTCGGCGCTGATCGAGCTGGACCGCCGCCCGGGCGACGCCAACATCCTCGCCGGCGTCGCGATCATCGCGCTGATCGTCGCTGGGCTGCGCAACGCGTGGGATATGACGGTGTGGATGACGACGAGCGGACAGACGACTGAGCCCCCGCGGACGGCCGAGGGCGGCTAGCCGCGACCGCGCGCTCCATATCCACAACCGAGCGAATTGCGTTAAATGCGCGCCTCACGATCCAGCGGACTCCCATGAACTCCCTTTTCGCCGGCCTCGGCGTCAGCGTTTTCGAGGTCATGTCGCGGCTGGCGCGCGAGCGCGACGCGGTCAATCTCGGCCAGGGCTTCCCCGACGATCCCGGTCCCGCCGACGTGCGCGCCAAGGCGGCCGAAGCGGTCGTCGACGGGTGGAACCAATATCCGCCGATGCTCGGCCTACCGGAGCTGCGCGCCGCCGTCGCCGCCCACTACCGGCGATTCCAGGGGCTCGAACTCGATCCCGAACGCGAAGTGATGGTGACCTCGGGCGCGACCGAGGCGATCGCCGGCGCGCTGTTGGCGCTGATCGAACCCGGCGACGAAGTCGTGCTGTTCCAGCCGATGTACGACGCCTATCTGCCGCTGGTTCGCCGCGCCGGCGGCGTGCCGAGATTCGTCACGCTGAAGCCGCCGCGCTGGACCTTCGACGCGGCCGATCTCGCCGCCGCCTTCACCGACCGCACGCGCGTCGTCCTGTTCAACAATCCGCTCAACCCGACCGGCGTCGTCTACGGTCGCGAATCGCTCGAAATCCTCGCCCGCGCCTGCGTGCGGCACGACGCCATCGCGCTCTGCGACGAGGTCTGGGAGCACGTGGTGTTCGACGGTCTCCGCCATACGCCGCTGATGGCGATGGAAGGGATGCGCGAGCGCACGGTCAAGATCGGCTCGGCCGGCAAGATCTTCTCGCTGACCGGCTGGAAGGTCGGCTTCGTCATGGCTGCGCCGGAGCTGCTGCGCGTCCTCGCCAAGGCGCACCAGTTCATCACTTTCACCACGCCGCCCAACCTCCAGACGGCTGTCGCCTACGGCTTGGCCAAGGACGATTCCTATTTCGCCGCGATGCGCGCCGGCTACCAGCGCAGCCGCGACCGCTTCGCCGCCGGCCTCGCGGCGCGCGGATTCTCGGTCCTGCCGAGCGCCGGCACCTATTTCCTCAACGTCGACCTGGCGCCGCTCGGCTGCGACGACGATGTCGCCTTCTGCCGCGATCTGGTCGAGCGGCGCGGCGTCGCGGCGATTCCGGTCTCGGCCTTCTACGGCGAGGCGCCGATCCGCTCCGTCGCGCGTTTCTGCTTCGCCAAGCGCGACGCGACGCTCGACGCCGCACTGGCTCGGCTCGAGGGCGTCGTCGGCGAGGCGCGCGCATGATGCTGGCTCGGCTCGCCCTGCTCGCCGCCGGCCTGTGGGCCTCCGCCGCCTTGGCTGAGAACGCTTCGCCGTTCGCGCCTCCGCCGCCGCCGCCGCCCAAGATCGTCCGCCTGCTCGCGCCGCCCGCCTTGCTCGATCTCGACGCGCTGCAGGCGTTCGAGGGAGAGAGCGGCTATCAGGTCGCTTACGACGCCTACGAGGGCGCGCTCGACCTCGCCGCGAAATGGCGCGACGGCCCCTACGACCTCGTCGTCCTCTCGGGCCCGGCGCTGGCGCGCGAGATCGCCGCCGGCGCGCTGACCCCTCTCGACAAGACGCGCCTCGCCAATGCGAAAGGCGTGCGGCCGGCGGCGCTCGCCAAGCTCGCCGCCTACGACCCGGCCGGCGTCTACGCCCTGCCGCTCGGCTGGTACGCGACCGGCCTCGTCTACGATTCCGACAAGGCCGTTCACCGCATCGGCGGCGCGCCCGCCTCGTGGAACGCGCTGTTCAACCCGGCCGAAGCGCGCAAAATGGCCGACTGCGGCGTCGTCCTGCCCGACGACCGCGACGCGCTGTTCGCCGCCGCCTGGCGGCTGCTGGGCGTCGATCCGGCGCGCGCGACCGCCGCCCAGGTCAAGAGCGCCGGCGCCCTGATCGATCGCAGCCGCAAGACAGCGCGCGCCTTTCCCGCCGCCGACGTGGCGAGCGCGCTGGCGAGCGGCGCCGCCTGCATCAGCGCCGGGGACGCCGGCGAAGCGGCGGCGGCGACAGCGCGCAGCCGCGAGGGCGGCGTCGGCGCCGACATCCGCTTCGCGCTGCCCAAAGAGGGCGGCGGGCTGGCGATGGAGGCCTACGCCATTCCGCGCGACGCGCCCCATGGCGAGCAGGCCCACGCCCTCCTCGACTTCCTGCTGCGCCCCGACTTCTCCCGCCGCGACGCCGACGCAGCGCGCCTCGTCGACCCCGAGGCCGCCGATCAGGACGACACGCTGAAGCGCCTGTCGCCGCAGGGCGCCTACGACCCTCGCGTCGCGCCGCTGGTGCAGGCGGAATGGGAGAGTCTCGTCACCGGCAAAGCTGAAGCATCGCCGCCGTCGGAATCGGGCGGACGAACGCCTACCCCGCGCGTAAAAGCCCAAAGTCCGAAGAGGCCGAGAAAGTTGCAATGAACGCCCACGCGCAACGCGCGATGACAGCGACCGAATGGGGCCTGCTGCTGCTGTTGTCGCTCATGTGGGGCGGTTCATTCTTTTTCATCGGAGTCGCCGTTAAAGCCTTACCGCCATTCACGATTGTCGCGGCGCGAGTGTCCATCGCCGCCGCGTTGTTATGGCTCGCCGCGCCGCTCACCGGCGTCTCGCCGGCGCGGCTGCGCGCGGCGGCGCCGGCGCTCGCCGCGCTGGCCTTGCTCAACAACGTCGCGCCGTTCTCGCTGCTGACCTGGAGCCAGACGCATCTCGCCAGCGGCCTCGTCTCGATTCTCAACGCGACGACCCCCGTCTTCACCGTCGTTGTCGCGCATCTCTGCACAATCGAGGAGAAGCTCGACCCGCGCCGCCTCGCCGGCGCGCTGGTCGGTCTCGCCGGCGTCGCGGCGATGATCGGCCCGGCGCTGCTCGGCGAGTTCGCCGACCATCTGGCCGCTGAGCTGGCGGCGCTGCTCGCGGCGCTTTCCTATGCGGCGGCGAGCGTCTTCGCGCGCCGCTTCCGCCGGCTCGGCCTGACGCCGATCGACGTCGCGACCGGCCAGGTCACCGCGTCGAGCCTCGTGCTTCTGCCGCTCGCGGCGCTGGTCGACGCTCCATGGCGGCTGCCGGCGCCAGGCGGCGCGACGATCGCCGCGATCGTCTCGCTTGGGGCGCTGTCGACCGCGCTCGCCTATGTCGTCTATTTCCGCATCCTCGCCGGCGCCGGCGCGACCAACGTCGTGCTGGTGACCCTGCTGGCGCCGGCCACCGCAATCCTGCTCGGCGCCGTCGTTCTCGGCGAAAGTCTCGCCGCCCGCGACTTCGTCGGCCTCGGCCTGATCGCGCTCGGCCTCGCCGTGATCGACGGCCGCTTGCCTCAGGCGGCGCGGGCGCGGCTGGCGGCGGCCGGACGCCGTTAACGGCGCGGGCGCGCGCGACTCCCCAACTGCCCGGGCGCGCGATAGGATCGCCGCTCAGGAGACGGGCATGGCGATTGAGCGCGACAATCCCGGCGACCTCGCTCGACGCGCCGCCGAACGGCGCGGACGGCGCCCCAACCCCAGACCGGACACGGATCAGTGGCGGCGCGAGTCCTACTGCCTGCCGCGCCCGCTGGCGCGCGCCAAGGCGCGCGAATTGTTCGAGCGCTACCCCAAAGCGGCCTACATGACGGAAATCGAGTTCTGGAGCGAGCGCGAGGACGGCCAGATCGAATTCGTCGTCCGCCGCCTGCCCAGCGCCGACTGAAAGCCGTCGCCGCAGCGCCGTTTCGACTTCGCGAGCCCGGTTACGTGGCGTCTATGGTTGCCGAATTGTGGCGACATTCAAGATAGTTCTAAACGTAAATAAATCATTTACCAACATCGTCTTGCGCTTTATGAGGCTATCCACCCCTATATGCCAGAATAAATGATGGTTATTGCGCTGCACTTCGAGCGTAAACGAGTTACACTCGCAACCCGATTACTTTCCCATTCTCGCCAGATTCCCGCCACATTCGCTCTCTGTGTTGTGATCTATCGGTCACAGACTTCCGAGGAGCGGAGGGCTATATTCTGACCATGGCCGGCGGGGTGGTGCGGAATTCCCTCCGTTATGGTTTGTAACGAGGAGATTGCGATGAAGAAGATTTTCTTGGCCGCGTTGATGGCCGGGGCAGCGTCGAGCGCTATGGCCGCCGACCTCCCGACCCGCAAGGCGCCCCCTGCGCCGCAGGTCTATGCGGCGCCGCCCGTGTTCAGTTGGACGGGCTTCTATGTCGGCGTGAACGGCGGTTGGGCCGGCGGCGCGGGCGGCGGCGACTTCGGCAGCCCGACCGGCGGCCTCGTCGGCGGCACGGTCGGCTACAATTACCAAGTCGGCCAGTTCGTCGCCGGTCTGGAGGGCGACTGGGATTGGGCCGACCTGAGCAAGAGCGGCGTCAACCTTCTCGGCCCCTATTCCAGCAAGATCGACTCGCTGGCGACTGCCAGGGCTCGGGTGGGCATCGCGGTGGATCGCGCGCTGCTGTTCGTGACCGGCGGCTACGCCGGGGCCGATATCGCGACCAACCTGCCGGGCGTGCCCTTTTCTTCGACCGACTGGCGCAGCGGCGGCGCGATCGGCGGCGGCATCGAGTATGCGTTCACCAACAACATCTCGGCCAAGGCCGAGTACATCTACGCTCCGCTCGGCGACAAGTCGATCTCCAGCGGCGGCGTTACGCAGAAGAGCGATGTCAACCTCTCGCTCGTCCGCGCCGGCCTGAATTACAAGTTCTGATCGGCTCGACCGTGCAAGCGGCAAAAGCCCGACGGGGAAACCCGCCGGGCTTTTTTGTTTCTGCGCCCTGCGCCGCAGTCGTCGGACTCGGAAGGGGCTCCTGATCGCGCGCGCCTCAGGAACAACGGCGCTCCTCGAACCGCGCAGCGCCTCGTCAATCCGGAGCGGCCGCCGACGACGAAGCACCTCGACCGAAGCCGGGACCGGATTTTGCTCAGCGAGGTCGAGCGGATTGCGATTTTGCTGTGACCCCCTCGATTTCCTCCAGATGAAGCTAGAGTCCGGCCCGAAGGAAGGACCGGACGATGAAGCGATCGAGGTTCACGGAAGAGCAGATCATTGCGGTTCTGCGGGAGTAGGAGGCGGGTCTTTCGACCGCCGAGGTCTGCCGCAAGCACGGGATCAGCACGGCGACGTTCTACGCCTGGAAGGCGAAGTTCGGCGGGATGGACGTGTCCGAGGCCAAGCGGCTCAAGCCGCTCGAGGACGAGAACGCCAGGCTGAAGCGCCTGTTGGCTGATGCGATGCTCGACAATGTCGCGCTGAAGGATCTGCTGGGAAAAAATTCTGACGCCCGCCGCCAAGCGCGAGGCTGTCGCTCATTTCGTAGCCGCCTACGAGATGAGCGAGCGCCGGGCGTGCCGCCTGATCCAGGCCGATCGCAAGACCGTGCGTTATCGATCGCGCCGGCCGCGAGACGACGCCCTGCGCGGCCGGCTGCGGGAGCTGGCGGCCGAGCAACGGCGGTTCGGCTATCGCCGGCTGCATGTTCTCCTGCGCGCCGAGGGCCTTGTCGTGAACAGGAAGAAGACGCAGCGGCTTTACCGGGAGGAAGGACTGACCGCGCGCAAGCGCAAGGGTCGCAAGCGGGCGACGGGCATGCGGGCGCCGATCCTGGTCGAGGCCCGGCCGAACGCCCGCTGGTCGGTCGACGTCGTCCACGACCAGCTTTCGAACGGTCGGCGCTTCCGCGTCCTCAACGTCATCGACGACGTCACCAAGGAGTGCTTGGCGGCGATCGCCGACACCTCGATCTCGGGCAGGAGAGTCGCGCGCGAACTCGACGCGGTCGTCGCCTGGCGCGGCAAACCAGACCTGATCGTCTCCGACCATGGGACCGAGTTCACTTCCAACGCGATGCTCGCCTGAGCCCAGGGCAGCCGGGTCAATTGGCATTTCATTGCGCCCGGCAAGCCGATGCAGAACGGCATCTGCGAGGCGTTCAACGGCCGCATGCGCGACGAACTGCTCAACGAGACGGTCTTCTACGACCTCGACCACGCCCGCGCGGCGCTGGCGCGATCGACCGCCGCCTACAACCACCGGCGCCCCCACTCGGCGCTCGGCTATCTCACCCCCGCGGCTTTCGCGGCAACCTTCACCGCAACGGGCGATCGGCTGCGCAACCCGAGCCAGCTTCGCCGATCGCCCGTTGCTCCGTCGGCGCTCCTGCGCCAATCTCAACCCGAGACTCTGGCCCAGCCTGAATGAACGTCAGGGGTCACAGCAGACCCCCACTTCACCGAGGACGCCTGACCACAACGTGTCGTCGAGATCGGTAATCAGCCCTTTCTTGGGTTCACGCCCGCATATCAGTTCCGCCAAGAGCTCGCCGACATTGGAAGCATGGACAGTCTTGTAAGGGAACCATTGCGTAACCTCGGTTCGGAAGTCGAATCTCTTGCCCAGTGGCGAGGTTTCGTCGAGACGCTGGCCGCTGACCACCGATACGCGGCCGCCAATCGAAATCTCCTCCGCGAAAGATGCGAGATTTCGGCGAAGAGCCAATTCGAAAACGCTGCTCTGTTGCGCCCCGGTGTAAAAGAGCGGAGGAAGCGGCAGCGTCGGCAGGCAAATACAAGTGGGAAGCGCCGAGGGAAGTCCTTTCAGGGCGCGCGTCAGTCGTTCGAGGCTGTGGTCCACTGATTTCACGATGTCCGGCAGCTTCTCGACCTGCCAGCCGCCCAGGGTTCGCAGTCCCAGCCGCGAATCGAGATCCGCCCATTCGATCACGACGGCGAGCGAATCGTGCTCACCGGCCGCAGCCGTTCCAAGTTTCCGACCAGGTCGCCAAACAAGCCCGATTGCAATTCGACTCGGCGGTCCGGGCAAAGATTGCGCAGATGCGCGGCAAGAAAGGTTTCCAGATGAAGAGGCGTGAAACCGCAAGCCAGAAAGACTCTGAGCAGACGCGCATTCTCCGCGATGGGCGTCTTGAGACGTTCAAGCGCGTCAATCAGAGCCATCGGCGACCCGTCCCC
>NZ_JBEKVH010000064.1:0-19834 GCF_049514155.1 Roseiarcus sp.
CCGAGAAAGAACACGTTGTCGGTGAAGAGATCGGCGTGGATGACGCCGCCCGGCAGGCCGCTCGGCCAGATCGCCTGCAGCTTCGTGAGTTCGGCGGTCATCTCGCGCTCGAGGCCGGGCGCGACCTCGTCGGCGCGCGGGGCGGCCGCAGCGACCAGCGGCGGCCAGCCCTCGATGCCGAGCGCGTTGGGCCGTCGGAACTCGGTGAAGTCGGCCCCCGCCTCATGCATCCGCGCCAGCGCTTCGCCGACCTGGCCGCAATGGATCGCCCGCGGCCGGCGCAGCCAGACGCCGTCGAGAAAGGTGACGATCGCCGCGGCGCGACCGCACAGGCGGCCGAGCGCCGCGCCGTTCTTCGCCCGGACCGGCTGCGGGCAGGTGACGCCGCGCTCAGCGAGATGCTCCATCAGGCCGATGAAGAACGGCAGGTCGCTCTCCTTCACCCGCTTCTCGTAAAGGGTGAGAATGAACTCGCCGGCGTCGGCGTGCAGCAGGTAGTTGGAGTTCTCGACCCCTTCGGCGATGCCCTTGAAGGAGCGGACGCGGCCGAGGTCGTAGCCAGTTAGAAAAGTCACCAGCGCGTCGTCGGGAACTTCGGTGTAAACGGCCATGATGCGTCCGCAGTGATCCTAATGGCGCGAGCCTCGTCCCTTCTCCCCGCGGGCGGGGAGAAGGGCGCGGCGACGTTCGGTCGTAATGGGGCGGGCAAGTGTACGCAAGCGGACTGTGGGTCGCATTCACGCTGACCGCCTCGGCCGCCCAGACGGCGCGCAACGTCATGCAGCGCGAACTGACCGGGGCGCTGGGCGCGCTCGGCGCGGCGCAGGTGCGCTTTCTGTTCGGCCTGCCGTTCGCGGTTGTGTTCTTCGTCGGCCTGCGGTTCGCGACCGGGGTCGCCGCGCCGGCGATCGCACCGGCGGCGGCGGCCTTCATCGTCATCGGCGCGCTGGCGCAGATCGGCGGCACGGCGCTGATGCTGGCGGCGATGCGCGAGCGCAGTTTCGTCGTCGTCATCGCCTTCACCAAGACCGAAGCGGCGCAGGTCGCGCTCTACGCGCTGCTGTTCCTCGGCGAAACGCCGACGTTCAAGCTCGTCGGCGCGATCGCGCTCGCCACCGTCGGCGTGTTCCTGATGGCGGGGAGCGGCGCCGAAGCCGCGCGCGCCGGCTGGCGGCCGATCGCGATGGGTCTCGTTTCGGCGACTTTCTTCGCCTTCGCCGCGGTCGGCTTCCGCGGCGCGGTGACGCGGATGGAGACGCCGTCGACCGCGATGGCGGCGACGACCGTGCTGGTCGCCGGCCTCGCCATCCAGACCGCGGTCCTGCTCGTCTGGCTCGCCCTGTTCGACCGCGCCGGGCTGAAGGCGATCCTGGCGCTGTGGCGCGCGTCGATCGTCGCCGGCTTCATGGGCGCGCTGGCGTCGCAATTGTGGTTCGTCGCCCTCGCGCTCACCGACGCGGCGCGGGTGCGCACGCTGGCGCTGGTCGAGGTGCTGTTCGCCCAGGTTGCGTCGCTGAAGCTGTTCCGCGAGCGCCCGAGCAGGCGCGAATGGCTCGGCATGGCGCTGATCGTCGCCGCGGCGGCGATGCTGATCGGCGGGTGAGCGAGGCGGAATGTTGCGCCCTGTTCGACAAAACCTCTCACAGCCGCCAGCACGCCTGAAATCTCCTTTCGACCGAGCCGTCCCGCCCTGCGCAAGATTCGCGAGGGTTCGACAGTGGCGACCTTGGTCGGCCGAACGACGCACGGCGAGGGCAGGCCCGCGCGCGCCAGATCAGCAATCGGCGCATCATGCGGCGACGTGGTCTGCCGCGCGCTGGTGATCATGACCAACCAGACAAACCCCTGCGCGGCGAGCAACGCGTTGGATACGACAACCGCCGGTCGGCGCTTCTCAGCCAGCCGATCCGAATCGGGAAACGGCACGACGACCACGTCGCCCGGCGCATAAGTCGTCGCCTCAGAGGTCGGCAAAGGCTTGGTCGTCTGCCTCGCTTGACCATTCGGAGAATGCAGTGAACGAACAATCGGCAGCCGCACTCGCCGCCTTCTCGATGCGCACGCCGCCATCATCGACGAGATAGCGAAGGCGATCGCCCGGCAAAATTCTCAGTCGCTCGCATACCGCGCGCGGCAACACGGTCCGGTGTTTGGCGGAGAGTTTGGAATGATAGGTCTTCGACTTGGCCGTGGACATGTGGCCCTCATGGCAGCTCTTAGCTCGGCGTCCCGTCACCCGCTCTGACGATTGGACGCGGAAAGTTTCATTGCTTGCTTGGCTGAGCGGAGCGCGAGAGGCTTTCGAAGTCAAGGACGGCCCCTCGGGCCGCCGCCGAAGGCGGTGCGCTATGCGCATCCTTGAGTTCGAAGGACTCTCGCGCATAATCGCCTTCAAGCGAGCAATGAATGGTTGCCGCCGAGCGCGGCGGGCGCGCACTGCGGTTTCTTAGATGGGCCAACGGGCCGGCTCTCCCGAGGCTCCGCGATGCACAAAGGCGTGGATGGCCGGGTCAAGCCCGGCCATGACGCCGAGAGAGAGCGACGGCGTTCCCCCCTCACGCCTCGCGCAGCGCGCGCGGCAGCGGGAAGAACTTCGATTCTTCGGCGGTGGTCAGCGTCTCGACGGCGATGTCGAAGCGCGCGGCGAAGGCGTCGAGGATTTCCTCGACCAGGATTTCCGGGGCCGAGGCGCCGGCGGTGATGGCGAGCGAGCGCACGCCGGAAAAGCGCGGCCATTCGATCGCCGCCACGCTGGGCGCGAGCACGGCGAGCGCGCAGCCCGCCCGCTCGGCGACCTCGCGCAGGCGCTGCGAATTCGACGAGTTCGCCGAGCCGACGACGATCACCGCCTCGACCTCGGCCGCCGCGCGCTTGACCGCCTCCTGACGATTGGTGGTGGCGTAACAGATGTCCTCGAGCGGCGGCGCGTGGATGGCGGGGAAGCGGCGCTTCAGCGCGGCGACGATCTCGCGCGTGTCGTCGACCGACAGCGTCGTTTGGGTGACGAAGGCGAGCGGCGCGTCGGCGGGAAAAACGAGCGCTTCGACTTCGTCGACCGAGCCGATCAGCGTCGTCGCGCCGTCGGGCAACTGGCCCAACGTGCCGACCACTTCCGGGTGGCCGCGATGGCCGATCAGCAGCACGTGACGGCCGCGCTTGTGATGGGCCTGCGCCTCGCGGTGGACCTTGGTCACCAGCGGGCAGGTCGCGTCGATGGTGAGCAGGTTGCGCGCCTCCGCCTCTTCCGGCACCGCCTTGGCGACGCCATGGGCGGAGAAGATCACCGGACGGTCGCCGGCCGGCGCCTCGGCGAGCTCGTCGATGAAGACGACGCCCTTGGCCTTGAGCGAGTCGACGACGTGCTTGTTGTGGACGATCTCATGCCGCACGTACACCGGCGCGCCGTAAAGCTCGAGCGCCTTCTCGACCGCGTCGATCGCGCGCACGACGCCAGCGCAGAAGCCGCGCGGGGCGCAGAGAAGGATACGGAGCGGCGGTTTCGATTTCATTGCGTTCGTCAGCCTTGCCGAAGCGCCCGTGTCTTGGGAAGCCGAGCCGGCGAAGTCAAGCTGGTCCGCTCCTTGCGCCGGCGATCAGCCCTCGGCGCCGCTTGGAATTGGACTAGCGCAATGCGCGCCGAAAGATTAAAAGCCGCGTCCCCCTTCGCCGCAGGACCGTCATGACCGCCGCCTCCGCCGCCCGCGACGACGCGCCCGTGTTCACCCGCGGCTCGACCATGCGCCACGTCGCGGTGATGACCGCGACCGGCTCGATCGGCCTGGTGGCGGTGTTCGCCGTCGACTTCCTGTCGCTGTTCTGGGTCGCGCGGCTCGGCTCGCAGGACTTGAAGGCGGCCGTCGGCTACGCCAGCCAATTGCAGTTCGTCGCGCTGTCGGTCGCGATCGGCCTCACCATCGCCATTTCGGCGACCGTGTCGCGCGCGCTGGGCGCCGGGGACCGGCAGCGGGCGCGCCGCCTCGCCGCTTCCGGTCTGGCGATCACCGGCGTCGTAGCGACCCTGCTGTCGATCGTCATGTTGCTGCTGCGCGACCCCGCGCTCGATCTGTTGCTGCACGCGCACGGGGAGCCGGCGGCGGTCGCCAGCCGCTTTCTCGCCATCGCCGTGCCGGCCAATATCGCGTTCTCGATCGCCATGGCGCTGTCGGGCGTGCTGCGCGCGGTCGGCGACGCGCGGCGCGCGATGTACGTGACGCTGGCTGGCGCCGTCGCCACCGTCTTCACCGATCCGCTGCTGATCTTCGGCTTCGGTCTCGGCGTCTACGGCGCGGCGTGGGCGATCGTGCTGTCGCGTCTGGTCATGCTCGGCTTCGGCCTCTACGGCGCAATCCGCGTCCACGATCTCGTCAGTCGGACGCGCGTGGAGGCGATTCGTCGCGATCTTGCCCCGATCATGGGGATCGGCGCGCCGGCGATCCTCGCCAATCTCGCCATGCCGGTCGCCGCGCTCTACGTCACCCGCGTCTGGTCGGACTTCGGCGTCGCGGCGGTCGCCGGCGGCGCGGTGGTCGATCGCGTCATCCCGCTCGCTTTCGGCGTCGTGTTCGCGCTGACCGGCTCGGTAGGGCCGATCCTCGGCCAGAACTACGGCGCGCGGCTGATGGACCGGGTGCGCCGCACAATGTCTGACGCCTTGACGCTGTCGGTCGGCTACGCGCTCCTCGCTTGGGCTATGCTCGCCTTCGCCGGCCCGGCGATCGCCGCCATGTTCGACGTCGACGGCGAAGGGGCGACGTTTATCGTCTTCTTCTGCCGCTACGGCGTCGCCGCCTGGGTGTTCATCACCTGCCTGTTCGTCGCCAACACCGTCTTCAACAACCTCGGCTACCCGCTGCTGGCGATGCTGTTCAACTGGGGCCGCGCGACGCTCGGCACGATCCCCTTCGTCGTCATCGGCGCGCGCTGGGGCGGCGTCGAAGGCGCGATCGTCGGCATCGGCGTCGGCGCGGCGGCGTTCGGAATCGTCGCCACCGCGCTCGCCTTCGGCATCGTCGCGCGTCTCGCAAACGCAATCAAATCCAAGTAGGGTTTTATGCAAAATTTCGTCGCGATCTAAGGAGGAGGACGCGCCATGAATCTCAACGACATCATCCAGGCTGCGCAGGGCGGACAGGGCGTCGCCAATCTCGGCGCCCAGTTCGGCCTGACGCCGGAGCAGACGCAGTCGGCGGTGCAGGCGCTGATGCCGGCGTTTTCGACCGCGCTGCAGCGCGTCACCGCCGACCCGTCCGGCCTCGCTGGAATCGTCTCGCATCTGGCGAGCGGCGTCCACCAGGGTTCGTTCACCGGCGCCGACCCGGCCGCCGCGGCGACGAACGGCGGCGCCGCGCTGAGCCAGATCTTCGGCTCGTCGCAGATCGCTTCGCAAATCGCCGCCCACGCATCGAGCGCGAGCGGCGTCGACGCGCAGACGATCCAACAGATGATGCCGGCTCTCGCCTCGATGCTGCTCGGCGGTCTCGCCCATACGCTGACCGCGCAAGGGTTCGGCGGCGTGCTCGGGCAATTGACCAGCGCCGTC
Source organism: Roseiarcus sp. (assembly GCF_049514155.1). Classification (GTDB taxonomy): domain Bacteria; phylum Pseudomonadota; class Alphaproteobacteria; order Rhizobiales; family Beijerinckiaceae; genus Roseiarcus. Next base: position 5,540 of record NZ_JBEKVH010000064.1, read on the forward strand.
GAGTCGACGGCGGGCCAAGGCGCGGCGGGTCAGGGCGGCGGGCTCGGCGGACTGGTCGCCTCGCTGGTCGGCAATCTGTTCGGCGGCGGCGGCCAATCGGGACCGGCCGGGTCGGGCCTCGCCCAGGCGGGCCTGAGCGCGCTGACCGGCATGCTCGAGTCCGGCGTGCAGACGTCGGCGGCGCGCCAGCAGGGGATCAACGGCATCCTCCAGTCGCTGACCGGCGGCGGGCGGAGCTGAGGCTCGATCGAAACGCGCCGGCGGCGGCATTTGGCCGCTGGCGCGCCGTTTATTGAATTGTGCGGCCGGGGCGCCTATTTACGGGTCGCGCGCTGGCCTTTTGGCCATTTTCATCCGGAATCCTGCATGGCCCGCGACGTCGTCGACGCTGAGATCATCGAATCCCGCGACGATCTGGTGGCGTGGCTGGCGGCGGGCGGCAAGCCCGCCGAAGCGTCCCGCATCGGCGTCGAGCACGAGAAGTTCCCGTTCTACACGGCCAATCTGGGGCCCGTCCCCTACGGGGGCGACCGCGGCGTCAGGGCCTTGCTCGAAGGCGCCAAGGCGCGCCTCGGCTGGGCGCCGATCGAGGACGAGGGCGCGCTGATCGGCCTCTACGATCCGGTGGGCGGCGGCGCGATCTCGCTCGAGCCGGGCGGCCAGTTCGAGCTTTCCGGCGCGCCGCAGCCGACCGTCCACGCCATCGCCGCCGAACTCGACGCGCATCTGAATTGCATGCATGCGGTCGGCGAGTCGCTCGGGATCGGTTTCTTTGCGCTCGGCTTAAGTCCGAAATGGACGCTCGCCGAAACGCCGGTCATGCCCAAGAGCCGCTACCGCATCATGGCGCGTTACATGCCCAAGGTGGGAACGCGCGGCCTCGACATGATGTTCCGCACCTCGACGGCGCAGGCCAATCTCGATTTCGCCGACGAAGCCGACATGGTCGTCAAGCTCAGGGTCGGCTTGGCGCTGCAGCCGACGATCACCGCGCTGTTCGCCAACTCGCCGTTCACCGACGGCGCGCTCAACGGCTTTCTTTCCGCCCGCTCGGAAATCTGGCGCCACACCGACGCGGCGCGCACCGGCATGCTTGCTTTCGCCTTCGCGCCGGGCATGGGGTTCGAGCGCTACGTCGACTACGCGCTCGACGTGCCGCTCTATTTCGTCAAGCGCGGCGAGGTCTATCACGACGTCGCCGGCGCGAGCTTCCGCGACCTGCTCGAGGGCCGGCTCGCTGCGCTGCCGGGCGAGCGCGCCACCGTCTCCGATTGGGCCAACCACCTGTCGACGATCTTTCCCGAGGTGCGGCTGAAGCGCTACCTCGAAATGCGCGGCGCCGACGTCGGCTCGCCCGAACGTATCCTCGCGCTCGCCGCCTTGTGCTTCGGTCTGTTCTACGACAAAGACGCGCTCGCCGCGGCGGCCGCGCTCGGGCGCGGCTGGACCGCCGGCGATCTGCAGCGCCTGCGCGACGACGTCCCGCGCCTCGGCCTCAAGGCGCGGATCGGCGGGCGACCGCTGGTCGAGATCGCGCGCGAAGCGGTCGCGATCGCCCGCGGCGGGCTCGCGCGCCGCGCGCGGCGCGACGCCGCCGGACGCGACGAGACCCTCTATCTCGCGCCGCTGGAGCGCATCGCCGCCGAAGGGCGCACCCCGGCGGAGGTCTGGATCGACCGCTTCAACGGCCCCTGGCGGGGCTCGGTCGAGCCGGTCTTCCGCGAAGCGGCGATCTGAATTCGCGACAAAATTGCCACAACCGTCGACATTTGTGGATCTGCGGCGCTTCGACGACGGCAATTCATGTCCGGTTCATCCGGCCTTCGCCAAACCGTCGCCGCCGCTCCAAATGCGGAGCCTTTCGAATCAAGGACTTAACGAATGCTTAAGAAACTGCTGATCGCCGCGGCGATGGTTGTCGGACTCGCTGCGGTCCCGGCGTTGGCCGCCGCGCCCGCCACCGCGCCGATCCACCATCACCACCACCACCATATGATGCACCACCCGATCCACCACCACCGCCATCACCATCATCACCATCACCACCACATGGCGAAGCCCCCGGTCCACCACCATCATCACCATCATCACCACGTGAAGCCGAAGGCCTGAGCCTCGCTGCGGCCGAAACGGCTGCTTTGACCGCGACAAGCTTCCGGGCCGGCGATCGGTCGCCCGGAAGCTTTTGTTTTTGGGGTTGACGGCGCGCGGCGCCGCAGACCGTCAGGCGCCGAGGCCGGCGCGCGGGTCGTAGGGCTTCTCGTCGCGCCAACGCCGCATCAGCGCCGCCAGGTCGGCGTCCTCTTGCGCCGGCATGGCGATGCGCAGCGTCGCCAGCAAGTCGCCGGCGGGCGCGTCGCCAGACGCCGGCAAGCCCTTGCCGCGCAGCCGCAGCACCCGTCCGCTGCTGGTCCCCGGCGGGATCGCGATCTCCACCTCGCCCGACAGCGTCGGCGTCCTGACCTTGGCGCCCAGCACCGCCTCGTAGAGGGTGATCGGCAGATCCAACTTGAGGTCGCGCCCTTCGACCTTGAACAGCGGGTGGGGCGCGTAATGGATGGTGACGATCGCGTCGCCGGCCGCAGCGTTGCGCGCGCCCGGCCGCCCCTGCCCGCGCAGACGGATCTGCTTGCCGTCCTCGACGCCGGCGGGAATGGCGACGTCGAGCGTCTTGCCGGTCGGCAAGGCGACGCGCGCCGAACCGCCGCCCGCTGCAACCGCCAACGGCACGTTCACCGAAACGGCGACGTCCTCGCCGCGGTTCGGCGCGCGGCCGCGCCCGCCCATGCGGCCGCCGAACAGCTCGGACAGGATGTCGGCCTCGAAGCCGGCGCGGGCGGCCGGGTCGCCGCCGACGTCGAAGTTGAAGCCGTGGAACTCCCCGCCCGCGCCCGCGCCCGGCCGCCGGCCGAAACCGAAGCCCTCGAACTGCGGCGCGCGCGGCTTGCCTTCGGCGTCGATCTCGCCGCGGTCAAAGGCGGCGCGCTTCTTCTCGTCGCCGAGGATCTCGTAGGCCGAACCGATCTCGGCGAATCGCTCCTTGGCCCGCGACTCCTTGCTCTGGTCGGGATGGAACTTCTTGGCCAGCTTACGGAAGGCCGATTTCACCTCGGCGGCGCTGGCCGACTTCGCCAGCCCCAGCACTTCATAGGGGTCGCGCATGATGAGCCCAGGTCTGCGCGTCCGCCCCGAAGGCGCAGACGCCTTTGTCTCGTCAACTATTTGGGCTTGGCGGCGACCGCCCGCAAGTGTCGCTCAGAGGCCCGACCAGGGAGAAACGTCATAGATCGCCGCTTCCTCGCCCTCGCGCGGACAGCCGACGCCCTGCAGGGTCTTCACCGGCGCGCCGTCCTTGCCGACCACCCGCGCCACAAAGGCGCGGCAGGGACGCCCGTCGCGTTCGAACGAGCCGGCGACAGCGAGGAACTCGCCATGCATCCCCGTCTCGGGGTTGGACCAGGCGCCGGGCGGATCGCCGTCCTTGGCGCGAAGGGTTGAACTCAAGACCGGCTCGGCAAGACGCCAGTCGCGCGAATCGTAGGCCGACGACAGCGCCGCCGGCGCCGCCTTCGGCTTGATCGCGCCGGTCGGCTGATCATCGATGAATCCCGGCAGGGGAATCGACACCGAGCAGCCGGCGAGCGCCAGCGCCGCCGCGACGAAAGCGAAGGCCGTCGAGCGCGCGACGAAGCGGCGCGGCCGCCAAAACGCATCGCGTTCGCCCAGCAGAAGGTCTATCATCGCTCCCCGCGAGTTTTATCCGTATTTGGAGCATCTTCACCTTGAATGCGTTAAGTTCGAGTGACTTCACCCAGGCCGACGACCCCTTCGCGCTGTTCCGCCAGTGGTTTGCCGAAGCGGCGGAAAAAGAAATCAACGATCCCGAGGCGATCACGCTGGCGACGGTCGACGCCTCCGGCATGCCGGACGCGCGCGCGATGCTGTGCAAGCAGGTCGACGAAAGCGGTTTTGTCTTCTACACCAACGGCCAAAGCGCCAAGGGCGGGGAGATCGCCGCCAACCCGAAAGCGGCGATCCTGTACCATTGGAAGTCGCTGCGCCGCCAAGTGCGGGCCCGCGGCCCGCTGACCAAGATTTCGGGCGCCGAATCGGACGCCTATTTCGTCACCCGGCCTCGCGTCAGCCGCATCGGCGCCTGGGCGAGCCAGCAGTCGCGGCCGCTGGAATCGCGCGCCAAGCTCGAACAGGCGGTCGCCGACCTCACGGTGAAGTTCGGCGACGGCGACATTCCGCGGCCGCCCCATTGGGGCGGGTTCCGACTGACGCCGATCCAGATCGAGTTCTGGCACGACGGACAGTACCGCCTGCACGACCGCGTCGTCTTCACCCGCGCGCGCGCGGGCGACCCGTGGCGGCGCGAGCGTCTCTATCCGTAAGCCCGTCCCTGCGGCGCGGCCGTTCCACCTTAACCGGCGGCGATGACCGTCAACCGTCAGATCAGGGCGAAGCGGCGTGGATGACCGTCTCTACCCAACCCGGCCGATCCTCGCCGCCTCGACCGCGGTGTTCCGCGACGGCCGGGTGCTGATCGCGCGGCGGGCGCGCGCGCCGATGGCGGGCGTCTACTCGTTGCCCGGCGGCGTTGTCGAGATCGGCGAGACGCTGCGCGAAGCGGCGGCGCGCGAACTCGCCGAAGAAGTCGGCGTCGTGGCCGACATTCTCGCCTTCATCGACCACGTCGAGCCGATCGTGCGCGAAGGCGACGGCGTGCGCGCGCATTTCGTCATCGCCGCCTTCGTCGGCCGCTGGCGGCGCGGCGAACCGCATCTCAGCGCCGAGGCCGACGCGGTCGCCTGGATCGATCCGAAAGCGATCGGCGATTATCGCACCACGCCGGAGCTGCCGTGGATCATCGCCAAGGCGGCGGCGATCGAGAGAAGTCTGCCGTGAAGCGCCTCGTCGCCTCGGGCCTCGCTGCTTTCGCCGCGCTCGCCGTCGCGGTCGCGCCGCTCGCCGCGCTGGCGCAGGCGGGACGCGCCGGCAGGCCGGCGGCTCCGGCCGCCGAGCCGACCCCCGCTCCGACGCCGACGCCGACCAGCGCGCCGGCGGCGACGGCGCGCCCCCCCGACCCAGCCGTTAACGCCGCCCAGCCGACGCCCGCCGCCTCGCCGACGCCGGCGCAACCCGAAGCGCCGCCGCCCTATGAACCGCAGCTCCTGCGCCTCGCCGAGTTGACCGGCGCGCTCGCCTACCTGCGCGATCTATGCGGCGACGGCGACGGCGCGGCGTTCCGCGCCAAGTTCGCCGATCTCGTCGACACGGAGGGCACGACCGACGCGCGCAAGGAATCGCTCGCCGGCGCTTTCAACCGGGGCTTTCGCGACTATGAGCTGACCTATCGCGCCTGCACGCCGACTGCGCGCGAAATCGTCGCTCGCTTCCTCGACGAGGCGAGCCACATCGCCAAGGACGTCGCCAACCGCTATTCGGACTGAGGCGTCCCTCACCCCGCCTTGCGGCCGAACCAGCGGCGCACGCGCGCCGCGTAGGCGTCGTATTCTCCGGGATGGAGGTTGCGCAGCATCGCTTCTTCGGTCGGCATGACGACGCGGTCGTTGACGAGGAAGAACAAAGCCGGCAGGCCGATCGCCGCGAGCGCGAGCGTCCAGCGCCATGGCCCGAGCGCGAGCAGATAGAGCGCGAGCGCCGCCCACAGCAGAAACTGCAGCATCGCCAGCGCATAGGTCGGATTGCGCGACCAGGCGTAGGGGCCGTCGGTGACCAGCGCCGACGACTTCACATAGGTGCGCGCGTCGCCGCCGTGTCGGTCGAGATGGGCGACGACCAGCACCTTGGCGGCGTAGCTCACGAGAATGAGCACGCCGATAAGGAAGGTCGGCGCCATGATCAGGCCGCGGTCGAAGTCCACCGCCCAGCACGGCAGAACCACGGCGACGAAGACCAGCGACTCGACGAGGTCGATGACGAAGGTGGCGGCGAACTTGAACCGCTTCGGCGGCGCGGATGCATCAGCGGCGTCGGGTTCGTCGAACAGGGCGCTCTTCAACTCGACGCTCATCCTCGCCCTTCCTCGGCCGACCGCAGGCGGCCGAACCTCGGCGCGCGCGCCGAGCATGCGGCGGGATGGGTAAATTTTCCGCAGTCGCGCGCGCTCGCCCGCAGTCGGTCGACGCGCGCGTCGTTGACGATTCGTTAACGCGCTCGCGGCATTGCCGACCGCCGATCCATCGCCTAGCGTGAGCGGACCCGTTTCGCCGGAGACATGCGCGCCCATGAAGACGTCAAAAGCCGCGCCGCCGCCCGAGCTCGATCACGAGGCGTTCCTGCGCCGGTCGTTCGACATCGCTAAGCGCGCGCGCGAAGGCGGCGACCATCCGTTCGGGTCGCTGCTGGTCGGGCCCGACGGCGCGGTGCTGCGCGAGCAAGGCAACGGATTTTCCGCCGAGGGCGGCGACATGACCGCCCATGCCGAGCGGCTGCTCGCGACCTGGGCGTCGAAAACCTACGGCGCCGACTTCCTCGCCGGCTGCACGCTCTACAGTTCGGCCGAGCCCTGCGCGATGTGTTCGGGCGCGATCTACTGGGCGGGGATCGGCCGCCTCGTCTACGGCCAGAGCGAGAAGGACCTCAAGGCGGCGACCGGCGCGCACGCAGAGAACCCGACGCTCGACCTGCCCTGCCGCGTCGTCTTCGCCGCCGGTCAGCGGAAAGTCGAGATCGTCGGCCCGCTGCTCGAAGAAGAATCGGCGGCGTTGCAGCGCGATTTCTGGAACGAGCGAGCGAAAATGTAGGCGCGGCCGTCAGCCGCGCTTCGCGTCCCTTCTCCCCGCCTGCGGGGAGAAGGTTAGGATGAGGGGCCGGGAGGCTAGCCGCAATGCAGCGGCTAATCGCCAAGCCCCTCGCCCTCTCCCCGCACGCGGGGAGAGGGAATTGTCGCTGTCGTCAGCCCAGCTTGCCTTCGATGCCTTGGACCAGCCATTGCAGACCGGCGAGCGTGCCGTCGTCCATCACCTGACCGGCGGGCAGCTTGGCCGCGCCGCTTTGATCGACCAGCGGGCCGACGAAGATCTTGTTCTTGCCCGACGTGATGTCGTCGACCGTCTGCTGCGCCAGCGCCTTGACGTCGTCGGGCATGTTGGCGAACGGCGACATCTTCAACATGCCGGCGGCGAAGCCGCCCCAGACGTCTTCGCTCTTCCATGTGCCGTCGATCACCGCCTGGATGCGCTTGATGTAGTATGGGCCCCAGACGTTGACGTTGGCCGTCAGCTCGGTCTTCGGCGCGAACTTGGCCATGTCGGTTGCTTCGCCGAAGGCGAGAACGCCGCGGCTCTCCGCCACCTGCAGCGGCGTCGGCGAATCGGTGTGCTGGGTGATGATGTCGCAACCCTGGTCGATCAGCGCCTTGGCGGCGTCGCCCTCCTTGCCCGGGTCGTACCAGGAATTGATCAGGATGAACTTCAACCGCGCCTTGGGGTTGACGCTCTGCATGCCGAGCATGAAGGCGTTCATGCCCTGCACGACTTCCGGCACGGCGATCGAGCCGACATAGCCGGCGACGCCGCTCTTGGACAGCTTGCCGGCGATCACGCCCTGGACGAAGCGGCCTTCGTAAAAGCGGATGTTGTAGGTCGAGACGTTGGCGGCGCGCTTGTAGCCGGTGCAATGCTCGAACATCACCGCCGGATATTTCTTCGCCACCGACAGCGTGTAGTTCATGTAGCCGAACGAGGTGGTGAAGACGATCTTGCAGCCTTTGGCGGCGAGATCGGCGATGACGTGCTCGGAATCCGGCCCTTCGGGAACATTCTCGACGTAGACCGTCTTCACCGCGCCGCCGAAGTGGTCCTCGGCCTCTTTGCGCGCGACGTCGTGCTGGTAGGTCCAGCCGAAGTCGCCGACCGGTCCGAGATAGACGAAGCCGGCCTTGAGCGGTTCCGCGGCGGCGAGCCCGCTCGGCGCGAAGGGGGCCGCAGCGGCGGCGACCAGCCCGCCGCCGAGCAGCTTGTTGAATGACCGACGATCCATGCGTTACTCCTGCTAGTCCATGTTCCGACCCGACGACAGGCGTCGCCTGCCGCCCCCGCCTTGCGGTTCGAACAAGCAAGCCGCAGGCCATGGAATGAGAACATAGCCGAGGCCTCGGCGCCTAATCTATGGGCGCAAAGCAGAAAAAGCAGGCGCCTCGCCGACGCGACTCAGGCGCCGACGGCGAAAGACTTGCCCAGGCACGCCGGCTGGTTGAGGCGGATGCGGCGGCGGTCGCGCGAGATGATCGCCAGCACGACCACGGTGACGACATAGGGCAGCGCCGAAATCAGCGGCGAGGGAATCGGCACCCCGACGCCCTGGACGTAGAGCGACAGGTACATGATCGAGCCGAACAGATAGGCGCCGCCGACCAGCCAGCCCGGCCGCCAGGTCGCGAACACCACCAGCGCCAGCGCGATCCAGCCGCGGCCGGCGGTCATGTTCTCCGCCCACAGCGGGCTGTAGGCGAGCGACATGTAGCCGCCGGCGAGCCCGGCCATCGCCCCGCCGAACAGGGTCGCGCCGAAGCGGATGCGATTGACCGAATAGCCGATCGCGTGCGCGGCGTCGTGCGAATCGCCGACCGCGCGCAGCACCAGGCCGCCGTGGGTGCGATTGAGGAACCAGGCGACCGCGGCGAGAATGGCGAACGAGCCGTAGACGAGCGCGTCCTGGCCGAACAGCGTCGGCCCGAAGAAGGGAAGGTCGGACAGGCCGGGGATCGTCAGCTTCGGCAGCACCGGCCCCTTGATGCCGACGTAGGCCGCGCCGGCCAGCGAGCTGAAGCCGCGGCCGAAGATGGTCAGCGCCAGGCCGGCGGCGGTCTGGTTGCTGAGCAGGATCAGCGTCAGCACGGCGAAGATCGCGGCGAGCGCGGCGCCGCCGAAGGTCGCCGCGACGACGCCGAGCGCGGCGCTGTCCGTATAGTAGCCGGCGATAAAGCCGGTGACCGCGCCGACCAGCATCATCCCTTCGACGCCGAGGTTGAGCACGCCGGACCGCTCGGTGACGAGCTCGCCGGTCGCCGCCAGCAGCAGCGGCGTCGCGGCGGCCATGACGCTGACGACGAAGCTGGTGAGGAAGAAGATCATCAGGCCGCTCCCGCCGTCTCGCTGCGCCGCGCCGGCAGGCGGACGCGGAAATTGATCAGGATGTCGCAGGCCAGCAGCAGGAACAGCAGCACGCCCTGGAAAATGCCGGTGACGGCGTTGGGCAGGCCGAGGTCGATCTGCGCCGCGTCGCCGCCGAGATAGGAGAGCGCCAGCAGCAGGCCGGCGAAAATCGCGCCGATCGGATGCAGGCGGCCGAGGAAGGCGACGATGACCGCGGTGAAGCCGTAGCCGGGCGAGATGTCGGTCGTCAGCTGGCCGATCGGCCCGGTCACCTCGAACATGCCGGCGAGGCCGGCGAGCCCGCCGCTGACCAGCATCGCCACCCAGATCAGCCGCTTTTCGCTGAAGCCGGCGAAGCGCGCGGCGCGCGGCGCCTCGCCGACGACGCGCAGCTGGAAGCCGAGCGTCGAGCGCGACATCAGCGCCCACACCGCGACCGCCGCCAGCGGCGCGACGAGGCAACCGAGATGGACGCCGGAGCCGGCGACCAGGATCGGCGTCGTCGCCGCGTCCGGAAACATCGCCGTCTGCGGGAAGCCGAAGCCCTGCGGGTCCTTCCACGGCCCGGTGACGAGATAGATCAGCAGATATTGCGCGACATAGGTCGCCATCAGGCTGGAGAGGATCTCGTTGACGTTGAGCGAGGTGCGCAGCCACGCCGTCAGCGCCGCCGTCGCCGCGCCGCCGATCACGCCGGCGATGATCACAGCCGGATAGAGGATCGGCGCCGGCAGGCCGGGCAGCGCCAGCGCGATGCCGCCGGCTGAGATCGCGCCGACGGTGAACTGGCCCTCGCAGCCGATGTTCCACACCGAGGCGCGGTAGCAGAGCGCGAGCCCCGCCCCCATCATGATCAGCGGCGCCGCCTTGACCGCGAGCGCAGACAGGCCGCCGGTCTGCACCAGCGGCGCGACGAGGAAGGTGTAGACCGCCGTGACGGGCGGTTTGCCCATCGCCAGGAACATCGCGCCGGAGACGACGATGGTGAGAACGACCGCCAACACTGGCGACGCGTAGGTCCAGAACGGCGACGGGTTGCCGCGCGGAACGAGACGAATGCCCTCACGCATGCGCCGCCTCGCCGCCGCCCGTCGCGCCGCCCATCACCAAGCCAATTTGCTCGATCGTCGCCTCGGCGACCGGGATCGGCGGCGATAGTCGCCCGCCGGCGATCACCGCGACGCGGTCGCAGACGAGGAAGATCTCGTCGAGGTCCTGCGAGACGATCACCACCGCTGCGCCGTTCTCGGCCATTTCGGCGAGCGCGCGATGGATCGCCGCCGCCGCGCCGGCGTCGACGCCCCAGGTCGGCTGGTTGACGATCAACGTCGAGGGCGTCTGCATGATCTCGCGGCCGACCAGGAACTTCTGCAAATTGCCGCCGGATAGCGACCGCGCCTGGGCCTTGGGGCCGGTGGTGCGCACGTCGAAGCCCCTGATCACCTCGCGCGCGAATTCTTGCACCTGGCCGCGCCTGACGAAGCCGAAGCGCGAGAGCGGCCTGCGCGCGACCGCGGTGAGGAAGGCGTTGTCGGAAAGGCTCATCAGCCCGACCGCGCCATGGCCGTTGCGCTCCTCGGGGACGAAGCAGCCGCCGAGCCCGCGCCGCTCGCGCGGACCCATATGGCCGACCGCGACGCCGTCGAGGCGGATCGTCTCCGGCCTGCCGGCGGGGATCTCGCCGGAGAGCGCGTCCATCAGCTCGTTCTGGCCGTTGCCGGCGATGCCGGCGACGCCGAGAATCTCGCCCGGCGCGACGGCGAAGCTCACTTCCTTCAGATCGGCGCCGAACGGATTGGGCGAGGCGATCGTCAACCGGTCGACGACGAGGCGCGGCGGCGCGGCGCGGTCGACGACGCGCCGGCTGCGCGCCTGCGGCTCGAGCTCGGCGGCGATCATCAGCTCGGCGAGCTCCTTGGCCGATTTCTCGCGCGGCGAGCAATGGGCGACGACGCGGCCGAGGCGCATGATCGTCGCGGTGTCGCAGAGCGCGCGGATCTCCTCGAGTTTATGGCTGATGTAGAGGATCGAGCAGCCTTCGGCGGCGAGGCGGCGCAGCGTCATGAACAGCGTCTCGGCCTCCTGCGGCGTCAGCACCGAGGTCGGCTCGTCCATGATCAGCAGCTTCGGCTTCTGCAACAGGCAGCGCACGATCTCGATGCGCTGGCGCTCGCCGACCGAGAGGTCGTGCACGGTGCGGTCGGGATTGAGCGGCAGGCCGTATTCGCGCGAAGTCTCGGTGATGCGCTCGCGCAGGTTGGCGCGTTCGCTCGGCTCGTTGATCCCGAGCGCGACGTTCTGGGCGACGGTGAGCGATTCGAACAGCGAGAAGTGTTGGAACACCATGCCGATGCCGAGGCGGCGGGCGTGCGCCGGGCTCTCGACCGTCACCTTCTCGCCGCGCCAGACGATCTCGCCCGCGTCCGGGCGCGTCACGCCGTAGATGATCTTGACCAGCGTGCTCTTGCCGGCGCCGTTCTCGCCCAGCAGCGCGTGAATCTCGGCGCCGGCGACCGTCAGATCGACGCGGTCGTTGGCGAGGCAGCCCGGATATTGCTTGGTGACGCCATGCAGCGACAGGGTCGGGCCGGTCACGGCCGCCGTTCGATCCAACATTTCGCCGCGCGCCTCTTTCGTTCGTCCTGCGTTCCGTCCGTCTGGCGCGTGCAAGTTCCGGGCCCAGCCACAGCGGCCTCGCGCTCCTCTTTTTGCGCCCGCAAATCCTCGCACGCCCCGGCCGTTCCGCCAAGCGGACAAGCGCGAACGCTCCCGTCCCGACCGAACCTGGGAAGTTTGACGCAACTTAGCCGATCGCCCACGCGTCGGGAAAGGGCGCGAGGGGCGGCCAGAGCCTGGCTATTCGGCCGCCAGCGGCCGCGCGCGCGGCGCGGCGAGCCGATCGTTGACCTGCTCGAGGAAGCCGGCGAGATCGTCGGTGACGAAGTCGACGTAGCCGGCGCCGCGCCCTTCGCCGTCGGCGGCGTCGCGATCGTCGCGCTGGCCGGCGCGCGGCGCGACCAGAACCGTCGTCATGCCGCGCGCCTTCGGCGTCTCCAGGTTCTTGGCGATGTCCTCGAACATCGCCGCGCCGGCGGGATCGACGCCGTAGCGGTCGAAGAACGCCTCATAGGCGCGCGCGGCGGGCTTGGGCGTGAGGCCCGAGGCGACGATGTCGAACGCGTCCTCGAACAGACCGTCGAGACCGAGCTCGGCGACGGTGCGAAGCGCGTGGTCGCGCGAGCCGTTGGTGAAGATCAGCCGGCGACCCGGCAGCCGCCCGATCTCACGCGCCAGCCGCGCGTCGCGGGCGAGCCCGGAACGGTCGACATCGTGGACGAATTCGAGGAAGGGGCCAGGGTCGATCGCCGATTCCTCGACCAGCCCGCGCAAGGTCGTGCCGTGGCGATGGTAGTAGAAGCGCTGCAACGCGCGCGCCGACAGGCCGTCGAGCCCGGTCAACGCGGCGAGATAGAGCGTGACGCGCTGGTTGATCTGCGGCCACAGACCGCAATCGGACGGATAGAGCGTGTTGTCGAGGTCGAACACCCAGGTCGAGACGCGGCCGAACTTGCTCAGCAAGTCCGTCTCGAAGCTCTTGTGCAGGGGGACCAGGGTCATGGCGAAACAGTCGACGAGCCCCGCGACGGGCGCGCCCGACGCGGCTCACTGGACAAAAAAGCGGAGCTTCGAAGAGGTCGACGACGCTCGCCCCGGCGGGGCCGAAAGACGCCGTCGGGAGTCGCTTTAACCATCCCCCGCGGCGGGCCGCAAGCCCCCGCCGCCGATACGACTCTCGTTCCTAGACGAGGAAGATTGCGAAACCATGTCGGCGCGAGCGCGGGCGGCACGCCGCTTGCGGCCAATCGGCGATGGCGGTCCGCGGCCGCCCCGGCTGGAGATTCTGTCCCGGAATGGCGCACGCGCACGCCCAATTCGACCGCCCGGAAGGCGGGCCGGCCAAGGCGCGGACGCGATTGGCCGCGCGTCGGCCGGCGCGGGACCGCGCACGGCGTTTCGCCGGCCGGCTCGCCGCCGCCTTCCCCTATCTCGCCGCCCTGGCCGACGCCTTGGCTATTTTTGCCGCCGCGGCGGCCTCGGCCGCCCTCTATCAGGTCGTCACCCTCGGGCGGATGCCGGAGGTCGAGGCCGCGACGACGGTCGGCCTCGTCGTCGCCGCAATCGTCGTCGTCGTGGCGTCCGAGCGCGGCCAGTACCGGCGCGACGGCTACGCAACGCGCGGCGGCCAGTTCGCCCGCGCCCTGGCGGCGTGGAACTTCGCCTTCCTCTGCGCCTTGGCGCTGCTGTTCGCCACCCGCACCAGCGCGATCTATTCGCGCGGCGCGGTCGGCGTGTTCTACCTAGCCGGCTTTCTCGCCCTGTTCGGCGTACGCCGCCTGCTGGTGGCCCTGGTCGAGCGCGCCGAACTGGCCGGCTGGGTCGCGCCGCGCCGCGTCGTCGTCGTCGGCCTCGAAGACGCTTTGGCGCTCAATGCGCCGCACGTCGACGCACGCGCCGACCGGCTGGAGATCGCCGCGACGATCGTGCTGCGCGACAGCCCCGCCAGCCTCGCCGACGACCTCGCGCTGGCCGCCGCGACCGTACGCATGCTGCGCCCCGACGACGTCTATCTGGTCGTGCCGTGGGCGCGCGCCGAACTGGTCGAAGCCTGCGTCGACGCCTTCCTGCGCACGCCGACCGAAATCCATCTCGGCGGCGAGGCGCTGCTCGACCGGTTCAAGGACGCGCGCGTCGTCGCGATCGGCCCGAGCGCCGGGCTGGCGCTGACCCGGCCGCCGCTGACCCGCCTGCAGCAGGCGGAGAAGCGCGCGTTCGATCTCGTCGTCGCTTCGCTCGGCTTGGTCCTGCTCGCGCCGTTCTTCGTCCTGGTCGCGCTGGCGATCCGGCTCGAGAGTCCGGGGCCGGCGCTGTTCCGCCAGACGCGCTACGGCTTCAACCAGGAGCCGTTCCGCATCTTCAAGTTCCGCACCATGCGCGCGCTCGAGGACGGCGCGACGGTCAAGGCGGCGACGCGCAACGATCCGCGCGTCACCCGCATCGGCGCGTTGCTCAGGCGCACCAGCGCCGACGAGCTGCCGCAGCTTCTCAACGTCGTCGCCGGCGACATGTCGATCGTCGGGCCGCGGCCGCAGGCGATGGCGCACGACCAGCT
>NZ_JBEKVH010000065.1:0-32796 GCF_049514155.1 Roseiarcus sp.
GTCACCTCGAAGAACACATGCGCGGCGAACTCGCCGCGATTGGTGAACTCGATACATTTCGCGCCGCCATTGGCGCAGGCCTGGATGACCTTCTTACAAACCTCGACGTCGGGATGATAGAAAACCGGGATCACCCCCTGGTCGATCATCGCCGACAGAACCGCCATACGGTCGACTGACATTTCCGTTGTCTCCTCTGTGGTGTGAAAGCTTCCATGCAGAATGTCGGTTGGACCGAATCCGACCGCGACCGCCTCGGCGGCGATTTAGGCCCATAGGCCGAAGGTCATTGGTCCAAACGTCTGTCCGTTTTGAATGTGAGCGCTATCGCGAGCGCAACGGGTCTTCGGGAAGGCGCGTCTATGACACCCTTGCGCAGCAGCAGTGCGCCGTCGGCGCGACGACCGAGCCTGTGTTTCTGGCGAGGTCGTTGATGATCGAGCCTGCGGTGACCAGGCCGACCATCCACCAACGCATCCCTGTCAATTTCTTTTATGTTGCGTCCAACTTGCATGATGCGAACGGGCAGATTGAAGGCTTGGTCGCGACGAAGTTGTTGCACGATCCTATTTCTCGTCAGCGTGGCTTAGGGTCGGTCAGACCGATCAGAGGGAGATGTCCCGCTTCCAGAACATGAAGTCGTATTGCTGCAATTGAGCGGCCTTTGTGCGGTAGTCGCCAGAGGCGGTGTCGATAACCACATCCAGCAGTTCGTTTGCCAATTCATTTATCGACTTGCCTTCCAGCGCCGGGCCGCAGTCAAAGTCGATAATGTCGGACAGGCGGCGCGCGACGGCACTGTTGCTGGCGATCTTCAATACGGGCACGATGGGGTTCCCAGTCGGCGTACCCAAGCCGGTGGAAAACAAGACCATATTGGCTCCTGAGGCCACGATGGCCGTCACCGACTCCACGTCGTTGCCTGGCGTACACAACAGCGATAGTCCCGCGTCGCGAACCGGTTCGCCGTAGTCCAGCACCGAGACAATGGGCGAGGTTCCGCCTTTCTTGGCCGCGCCGGCGGACTTCATCGCGTCCGTGATTAGACCGTCGCGGATGTTGCCGGGGCTTGGGTTGTCGGCCAAGTGCGCGCCGACGGCCTCGGCCTTGGCCTCAAAATCGCGCATCAAGTTCAAGAAGCGTTGTTTGTCGCTATCATGGACGCAACGCTCGATCAGGTTGGCCTCTACGCCGCACAATTCAGGAAATTCAGCCAACAGCGAGGCGCCGCCCAACGCCACAACGATATCCGAAACCTGGCCAATCGTAGGGTTGGCGGTCAGGCCCGAGAATCCGTCGGAGCCGCCACATTTCACGCCGATTTTGAGGTTCGATAAGGGCACGGGTTGTCGCGTGACCTGATTGGCTTGGTTCAGCGCTTTCAGGGTGGCTTGCAGCGCGGCCTGCATCATGGCCTTTTCGCCGTCCCATCGCTGTTGCTCATAGATCAAACAGGGTTTGTAGAAGCTCGAATTTTGCGCTTTCAACGCATCTTCGAACATCGAAATCTGGGCGTTTTGGCAACCCAGGCTGAACACGGTGACGCCCGCCACATTGGGGTGATCGGCATAGGCCGCCAGGATTTTGCACAGCGCACGCGCGTCCGCACGAGTCCCGCCACAGCCGCCGGCATGGGTGATCATGCGGATCCCGTCCAAGTTTTCAAACGGGCGTCGAACCGCCTTAGGGACAGCAGCGCCATCGTTTAACAGAGAGCGGGCGAATGCAGCCAAATCTTCGTTGGCGTAACCCAATGGTCCTTCCAACGCATTGCGCAGCCGTTCGACGTTGCGGTTTTCGCAAAACACTAAAGGGAAGATCAGCCAATAGTTCGCCGTGCCCACGCGGCCATCGGAGCGAACGACTCCCTTGAAAGTCGCGTTTTGCCAGCGGCTCACGTCCGGCGGCGTCCACCGGTATGTTTTGGCGGCTACCTCAACCACCTCGGCGGCATAGTGTGTCAGGTTGTCGCTGGTGATGGCCTCGCCTTCGCGGATGGGCTGCGTAGCCCGGCCGACGGGAACGCCGTAGAGTTTGAGCAATTCACCTGCAGCAAAGTCTCGACGCGCGAATTTGTGCTTGCGTTGCACCGGGCTCGAAATCCGGTAGGGTTCTTGATCGCAATACACCACGGCGCCGACAGCCAAATCGTTTAGCGCGACCAGCATGTCGTCGTCGGGATGGATGCAGAGGACGTCTTGGTGCGCACTCATGAGTGCTGTTCCTGCGGTCCTGATGTGAGTCGCTTCGATGACGCGTAAGTCTTCAAGCCGACGAGCGCGGCGCGAAATTCCGATTTGTGAGAGCGACACCATCGGCCGAGCCGTTCAATTCTGGGCCGCCCCAGGCGAACCCGTGCGGTGTCAGATCGCAGCGTGACGCGCTGTCCTCCCTTTTGCCTCCCGGCTTAGTCGCTCAATTCAGAATCGATAGGCGGACTTTGTGAGGCTGTAGGCGAGGGCCCGCGCCCAGTCGCGCGCTTCGTCTTCATCGAGCTGATGCGTGGCGACGAGCTCGGCGAGGAACGCGCAGTCGACGCGCCGCGCCACGTCGTGGCGGCCTGGGATCGAGGGAAAGGCGCGCGTGTCGTCGTTGAAGCCGACGGTGTTGGCGAAACCCGCGGTCTCGGTCGTCAATTCGCGAAAGCGGCGCATGCCATTGACCGAATCGAGGAACCACCAGGGCGGACCCAACCGCAAAACGGGGTAGTGGCCGGCCAGAGGCGCGAGCTCGCGCGAATAGGCAGTCTCGTCGAGGGTGAAGAGAATGACCGTCAGGCTTTTCTCGTTGCCGAAGCGGTCGAGCAGCGGCTTCAGCGCGTGGACGTAGTCGGTCTGGATCGGAATGTCCGCGCCCTTGTCGCGGCCGAAGTGCGCGTAAAGCAGAGGATTGTGATTGCGCCAAGAACCGGGATGGATTTGCATCACCAGCCCGTCGTCCAGGCTCATCGCCGCCATTTCGGTCAACATTTGCGCCCGGAAGAGTTCGGCGTCCGCTCCCGAAGGGGCGTCGGCCATCACGCGGGCGAAGAGCGCCCGCGCTTCAGCGGGCGCAAGATTTGCAGTCGCCGCGCTCGGATGTCCATGGTCGGTCGCGGTCGCGCCGTGCGTCTTGAAAAAGGCGCGGCGCTTGCGATGTGCGGAAAGATAGCCGGACCACGTCGTCGCGTCTTCGCCGGCAATGGCGCCAAGACTGGCGACGTTGTCGCGAAAGCCGGGGAACGCCGGGTCGACGACCGAGTCCGGCCGGTAGGTGGTGACGACGCGCCCGCGCCAGCCAGAATCGCGAATGGCTTTGTGCCAGCGCAGATCATCCAGCGCGGTCTCGGTGGTGGCGATAACCTCGATGTTGAACTTTTCGAACAGCGCGCGCGGACTGAATTCGGGCCGCTGCAGCGCTTCGGCGATGACGTCGTAATGGCGATCGGCGTTCGCGGGCGACAAGAGCTCGGTGAGGCCGAACAAGCTCTCAAACGAATGATCGAGCCACAGCCGGGTCGGCGTGCCGGCGAAGAGACGGTAGTGCTTGGCGAAAAGCCGCCAAATGCGTCGCGGATCGGCTTCGACCGGGCCGCCGTCGACGCGCGGCACGCCAAGATCCTCCAACGCTACGCCTTGGCTGTAGAGCATGCGAAACACATAATGGTCCGGCGTCACGAAGAGTTGCGCCGGATCGGGGAACGGTTGGTTCTCCGCGAACCAGCGCGGATCGGTGTGCCCGTGCGGCGATAGGATCGGCAGATTGCGCACCTCCTGGAACAGGCGGCGGGCGATCGCGCGGGTCGTCGGTTCGGCGGGGAAAAGACGGTCATCGTTCATCATCGGCGTTTCCATTCGAATGGACCAGAACCGCCAGTGCGGCGCCTGCCTCCTGCGAAGTGTAGCTGCGCGGAGGGGCGCGAGTAGGTTCGGAAACTACTCAGACTTCGCTGCAGATGCGGGCGCGCAGGCGCTTGAGAGCCACCCCGATGCATCCGAACGGTGGGCGCGGTTCCTGGGTCAGACCTCAATGCCGGCGGGGGTCTTGCCCGACCCGGTCTTCGGCAGGATCAAATGCATGATGATCAGCCCAATCAGATATAACGATGATGCGATACCGAACAGGATCCGATAATTGCCGTTGGTCGCATCCAGCAGGCGTCCGACGCCCATCGACACGAACATGCTGACGATGTAGGCGCAGAATCCGCCGATCCCGACCACCGAGGCGACGGCGCTCTGTGGCATGGTGTCCGACACGATGGTGTAGACGTTGGCCGAGTAGCCCTGATGGGCCGACGCCGCCACACCGATCAGCAGGACCGCCAGCCATAAGTTGGTGACATCTGCAGCCAGGAAAACCGGCAAGACGCACAGGCCGCAGACCAGGAACGCGATCTTGCGGGCCCGCAGAGTCTTGACCCCTCGCTTGATGAGGTGGGACGACAGCCAGCCCCCGCCGACGCTGCCGATATCCGCCATGCAGTAGATGGCGACCAACGGCAGCATTGCGTCCATGAGATTGACGTCGAACCGCTTGGAGAGGAAGCCTGGAACCCAGTTGAGATAGAACCACCACACCGGCGCGCTGAGACAAGTGCCGGCGATGTTGGCCCAGGTTCCCCGATAGCCCAGCAGCTGGAGCCACGGAATACGCACTTGGTCGGTCACCGGATCGCTGCGAATATAGGCCAGCTCTGCAGCCGACAGTTTCGGATGCTCTTCCGGCTTCCGGTAGATCATGTGCCAGGCAATCACCCAGGCGAAGCCGATGGCGCCGGTGACCAGGAAAGCGACCCGCCAGCTCGCGAACAACAGGAGAAGCGGCACGATGATCGGCGCTGCGACCGCGCCGACATTGCTCCCCGCGTTGAAAATGCCGGTGGCGAGAGAGCGTTCCTTGACCGGAAACCACTCCGCTACGCTCTTGATGCAGGCTGGGAAGTTGCCGCCTTCAGCGAGGCCCAGGCCGCCGCGGACAAACTTGAAGCCGAGCACGCTGCTCATGGCGGCGTGCAGGCAGGCGAACACGCTCCACACAGCCACGGAGCAGGACAGGCCGAGCCTGACGCCGACCTTGTCCATCAGGCGGCCGACGCCGACGTAACCGAAGGCGTAGAACAGGGAAAACGTTGCGACGATGTCGCCGAAATCGGTCTCTGTCCAGTGCAGATCCCCCATCAAGGTTGGCTTCAGCAGTCCGATAACCTGCCGATCCAGGTAGTTGATGGTTGTAGCGAAAAACAGCAGAGCGCAGATTGTCCAACGGTAGTGGCCGATTTTCGTAACCACCTTACTAGCCAAGCCCGGCGCTACCGCAACAGTTCCGTCCGCCATTGCTGTTTTCCTCCCAAATCGCTCGTTGGCCCGCATCGACGTCAGCGAAGACGCCGAGAACGATCATTTGCCCACTGCGAGGCCGCCCTGAAGCTTCCTCCGACTAGCTGTCGGGATTTGCCAAAATCCAAAGAGAGACAGCATTTTATTGCATTGCTGCCACGTACCACGGCATGACCGCCGAGGGCAGATTCGGAAAGTACTCAGACCACGGCGGTTACAGAGTATCGGCGCCCGCGGTGTTGCAAGGCAGCAGACTTTGCCGCCTGGTTGACCGCTCGCGACAGATGGCCGCCACCGACAACAGATGAGGGCTGGCGGTCGGCCAGGCGACGTGAGACGTTCCAGGCGCCGATGGTGGACGCGCCAGGAGATCGGTCCTGGCAACAAAGGAGGCGTGACGTGAGTCCCTCGAGTCTTGCGTCTGCCGTTCCAGTCAAACGTTTGTCGCTGGCGACGCTGGCCGACCTGCCAACAGATGTCGCGCGACCGGCCTACGATCCGACCGGCGTCAGCCCCGGCATCGTCCATCTCGGCGTCGGCGCCTTCATGCGCGCCCATCTGGCGGTCTACACCGACGACATCCTCGCCGCCGGCGCCCACGACTGGGGTATCATTGGCGTCAACCCGCTCTCGTCGGCGACACGACTGGCGTTGACGCCTCAGGATGGCCTCTACACCGTAGCGCTGCGCGACGCCGCGGGGGATCGGCTGCGCGTCGTCGGCTCACTGCGCGAGGTGTTGACGGCGCCCGAAGATCCGGGGCTGGTTCTGGCTCGCATGACGGCGTCGGCGACCCGCATCGTCACCCTGACAGTCTCCGAGAAGGGCTACTGCCAGGATGCCGCCACCGGCGCCCTGGACGAGGCGCATCCCGCCATCGTCGCCGACCTGACTGGGGATGCTTTGCCGCGCAGCGTGCCCGGTCTGCTCACCGAGGCGATCCGCCGCCGTCGCGCCGCCGGGCTGAGGCCGTTCACCGTGCTGGTCTGCGACAACCTCTCGCAGAACGGCAGCAAGGCGCACGGCATCGTCACCCGCTTTGCCGCCCTGCGCGACCCTGAGCTCGCCCGCTTCGTCGCCGAGTCCGTCAGCTTCCCCAACACGATGGTCGACCGCATCACCCCGGCCACGCGCGACGAAGACCGCCAAAGCATTTCTGTCCGGCTCGGACTGGTCGATGCGTGGCCGGTGGTCTGCGAACCGTTCCGCCAATGGGTCATCGAGGACCGCTTCACCGCTGGGCGGCCGCGCTGGGAAGACGTCGGCGCAACTCTAGTGGACGACGTGCTGCCGTTTGAGATCATGAAACTGCGCTGTCTCAACGGCACGCATTCGGCGATGGCCTATATCGGCGTGGTGGCTGGTTTGGAGACGGTTGCGGCAGCCTTCGGCGATCCCGTCGTCGCCCGCTTCATCGCCCAGCTTTGGACCGAGGACCTAGCGCCGACGGTGCCTCCCATTCCTGGCGTCGACATCACGCGCTACACCGAGGAACTCGCCGGCCGCTACCGGAACCCGAATATCCGGCATCTGACCTTGCAGATCGCCTCGGACGGCTCGCAGAAGCTGTCGCCGCGGCTACTTGAGCCGGCCCTTGACCGTCTACGCGCGGGCGGTTCGGCGCGGCGGATCGCCTTCGCGGTCGCGGCCTGGATGCGCTTCGCCCTCGGCGTCGACGATCAGGGCTTGGCGTACGACATCAGGGATCCGCTGGCGGCCCAGCTGGTGCGCACCGGCCAAAGCTGCGGGCGCAACGCTGTGCGCCTAGCCGAGGCTTTGTTTGCCGTCACCGAGATCTTCAACCCCGAACTGCTCGCGCGGGAGGCGTTCCGCGCGCAGGTGGTGAAGGATCTCGACCAGATCCTGGCGGTCGGCATCAGACCGGCGCTGTCGGCGTGCACTCGCGACACATCTCCCCGGGGGGAGAGGCTAATATCCTGACAAGGGGACATCCCATCTATGCTCGAAACCTGGAGATGGTTTGGCCCCGATGACCCGGTGACGCTTGAAAACGCGCGTCAGGCCGGCGCCACCGGCATCGTCACCGCCCTGCATCATCTGAACCAGGGCGGCGTATGGACGGAAGCCGAGGTGGCGAAGCGGCGGGCCGAAGTGGAGGCCGCTGGGCTCAACTGGGCGGTGGTCGAAAGCATCGGCGTCGGGGAGGAAATCAAGACCCGCTCCGGCGACTTCCGGCGCAAGATCGACAACTACAAGCAGTCGATCCGCAACGTCGCGCGCGCCGGGGTGAAAACCATCTGTTACAACTTCATGGTCATCACCGACTGGACCCGCACCGAGCTGGCGTGGAAGCTGCCCAGCGGCGGGTACGCGCTGCGGTTCGATGCGGTCGATTTCGCGGCCTACGACTTGTTCGTGCTGCGCCGCAACGGGGCCGCAGCGGACTATACACCCGCCCGCATCGCTGCGGCCGAGGCCCGCTTCAAGGCAAACTCGCCTGAGCAGATGGAGAAGCTGGAGAAGGTCCTGATCGACTGGTTGCCGGCGCGCGACTTCGCCTACGACCGCGCTGGTTTTCGCAAGATGTGCGAAGCCTACAAAGACATCACGCCTGCTGACCTGCGCGCCAACCTGATCGAATTCCTGCGCGAGATCACCCCGGTGGCGGAGGAGGAAGGCGCACGGCTAGCCATCCACGCCGACGATCCGGCCTTCCCGCTGTTCGGGTTGCCGCGGGTGATGTCCACCGCCGCGGATGTGCGCGCGATCTTCGAAGCCGTGCCAAGCCAAGCCTGCGGGCTGACGCTCTGCACCGGCTCGTTCGGCTCCAATGCCAAAAACGACTTGGTCGCGATGGCGGAGGAGTTCGCCCCACGCATCCATTTCGTCCATCTGCGCAACACCACGCACGAAGCCGACGGCTCATTTTACGAGGCGGCGCATCTTGACGGCGACACCGACCTGATCGGCGTGGCCGCCGTGATCATGCGCGAGGAGGAGCGGCGGACAGCCGAGGGGCGGCCGGACGCGCAAATCCCGATGCGGCCTGACCACGGTCATTTGCTGCTGGACGACATTGGCAAGCAGGTCAACCCTGGCTACTCCTGCATCGGGCGGCTCAAGGGGCTGGCGGAACTGCGTGGCGTTATGCGCACCATCGAGGCCTTCCGCACCGGGCGAATTCACTGAAGTCAGTCCCTGGGAAGGGTCGGCGCCGCGGGTGTTCGCAGTATGAGGTTTTGGGAGTTCGTTTGGCGCCGCCAAAGCCGCAACCGCTGTCGCCACGTAGCTGATCGCAACCGACACGTCGTCCGTCAATGCCCCCTGGGCGACTGCCAGGCGCTTACGTAGAAGGCGCCGCGATTGCGTGGGCCACATGTTACAGGCTCGTACGGCCACGTCGATCGGCAGAGAAATGTCGTGCCGCCTCGACGATCGCTCGTCGTCTTTCTCCGATCCCGCGACGGTCACGACGGCGCCGAAAGATGATCCGCCGCGGTGGTGAAAACGAGCGCTGGCGTCGCCTGAAAGGATCTGAGATGACGATCGAAATAGAGATCTCAGGTACGCTTGTGCGCGTTCCGAGCTTGCAGCTCGACCACACGTCAAATCGAAATACGTCTGCCGATTTCGACGACATGCTCATTTGGAAGTTTCAGGTAGTCGCTGATGGCTGCCGCGTTGCGGGCCATCGCCGCGAAGAGCGCCTCCTCCCAACGCGGAATGCCCAGCCTATCGTCGCGCGACAAAATCGTCTCTCCGCCAACGTAATAGGTAACGTCGTCGACATCGACCTCGCAGCCACGAGATCTGCATTCAGCGAGCGCGGCCGGGACGTCGGGATGCTCCATAAAACCGTATCGCAATTCGGCACGCCAGAGTCTTGGCGCTTCGCGAGCGAGGGTCAGCCTGTCTTGGCGTTCGACGCGAGGCGTCGAAGCAACGGTGAGCGTGAGGATCAGCACAAAATTGTGCAACGAACGATTTTGTCGAACGTGCCAATCCATGACGGGCGGAACGCCGTGTTTTGAGCGAGTGAGGAATACGGCCGTGCCGGGCACCCGCGCGATATTGTGGGACTGCAGTTCCGCAATAAATGCTTCGATCGGCGTTAGCGACGTCTCAATCCGGCGCTGCACCGACATAGCGCCGCGGTGCCAGACTAGCATCACGCCATAAACCGCGAGCGCAAGCAGCAGCGGCACATAACCGCCTTCAAGTATCTTGCTGAGATTTGCGGCGAAGAAGGCCCCGTCGACTACGAGGAATCCCGCTGCGGCTGCGCCCGCTGCAATCACATTCCAGCGCCAGACCTCGCGCATTGCGATGAACAGGAGGACCGAAGTGATCAGCATGGTCAGCGATACCGCAATGCCATAAGCTGCAGCAAGATTGTCGGATCTGCGGAAGCCGAGCGCCAGCGCGACCGTTACGATCATGAGCAGCCAATTGACCGCCCCCACGTAGATTTGCCCGTACCCCTCTGCGGACGTCTGTTTGATTGTGAGGCGAGGGAGCCAACCGAGCTGTATCGCTTGCCTCGTCATCGAAAACGCTCCGGTGATGATCGACTGGCTGGCGATGATCGTCGCGAACGTTGCGAGGATGACCAGTGGCGTGACCAGCGGAGCGGGGCAGAGGCGATAGAAGATGTTGCCGTCGGTCGGTGCGCCGTCGAGAACGAGCGCAGCCTGACCGGCATAGTTGAGGATAAGGCTCGGAAAGACGAGCCCCGTCCAAGCGAATCGAATCGGCTTCGCTCCGAAGTGGCCCATATCGGCGTAAAGCGCCTCTGCGCCTGTCACGCAGAGAAAGACGCCGCCAAGCACGAGGAAACTCGTCACACCGCCCGAGAAGAGATAGTGGAGGCCATAAAGCGGGTTGAGCGCCGCAAACACGCCTGGGTGGCGAATCGCGCCGGCGAGTCCCAGCAGCGCAATGGTCAGGAACCAAACGAGCATGACTGGACCAAAGGCGTTGCCAATGCGCGCGGCGCCTTGCGGCTGGAGTGCGAACAAGCAGACCAGAATTGCGACTGTGAGCGGCAGTTCATAGGTCGCAAGCGTCGGGGTCGCCTGCTCCATGCCTTCGAGCGCCGAAAGCACGGAGATCGCCGGAGTTATCGCGCCATCGCCATAAATGAGCGCCGCGCCGAACAAACCGACCGCGACGATGATCGGGCGACGCTGCTTTTTCGCTCCGAGCAAGGTCATAATTGCGATGATGCCGCCTTCGCCGTCGTTGCTGATGCGCATCGCGAAGTTGACATATTTGACGCTAGTGATGAGGAACAACGTCCACAGAATCAGAGAAAGGCATCCCAGGACAGCTGAGGCGTCCGGGTTGTGGCCAGTCAGTTTGAGCACTGTCTTGAATGTGTAGAGCGGACTCGTGCCGATGTCGCCGAAGACGATACCCAGCGCGGCCACACTCATAGAAACCGGATGAGTCCCGGAGGCGGTGTTCGAACCGGATTGCGGCATCGCCGATCAGGGCCTCCGTTGAGCATCGCTGCGACACGGGAGGGGTCTCTCAGCGATGGATGGCGACGAAGCCGGTCATTCCGCATGCCCTATCGACGCGATGCTTGTTGAAAGAGTTGCGGTACGTCCCTTCTGCCCATCCGGGGCGGGCCATGCTTGCCGCCCGACGAACGCAGCTTCCTCGCCCCTCGCGACGCGCACGATTTTGGCCGCGTCGTCGATGACGTCAGCGAGGCGCCACTCGTCATTAGGCCCACGGGGCATCGATATTTTCGTAGGCCGCAACAAGGGCGTCAATCTTGGAGAGAACGTTCTGATGGAACCGCCGCTGTCGCTCGGTCAGGTCGATGCCGTTTCGGGTGATAATCGCGCCCTTCTCGATTTCGTCGAGAGCGGCGACCGTTGCCGCCCTTTCTTCACGCAGTGCGGCGATCCTGTCATAGTACACGCCCATGCCAATCCTCATACATTGCGGCAGGCATTCTGCACGACGGGGGTGCGGCGTGGGAGCCTGTCGATCCGATTCGCCTCGTAATTGGGAAACGACCCATGGCCTCCGCAGTCTCGTATTGCGGCGAATACTCGGCGAGAATCGGAATCTACTCACGAGGCCCGGTTGCGTATGCCGTCAGCCACAATGTTCGCCGCCGCCTCCTCGACGAATGCGGCGCGGCCGGAAAAGCTGAAGCAAGGCGGCAATATCGCGCGGATCAAGCGTCAAGGCGTGAGGCGGCTCCACATGCTGAGCCCACTCAAGCCAACATCGCCAGAGGGTTTGCGCGCCGTCCGGCGCTCGGACCCTAAGCCTGCTTGCAACCATCTTCCGACCCGGCAATTCCGCCCATGGCCGGATCGTTGTCGAGAATGGACGCGTGCGCATCGGGCTGACCGCCAAGACCGACCGCGACGCGGTCGGCAACGAGGCTAAGACGACGAGAGGGGGCAGGGGCGCTCGCGCGGGAAGTCTCACTCGGTCCGATTTCTGAACATCCACGCCGCGCCTGTCAGCGTCACCGCGGCGATGATCGCCATCGGCCAGAGATCGGGGACCAGCTGATCGATCCCCGCCCCTTGCAGATAGACGCGGTGGACGAGGTCGATCGCATAGCGGAGTGGGTTGATCAGGGTGAAGTCCTGCAAGACCTGCGGCATGCTGCTGATCGGCGTGGTCAGACCCGAAAGCAGCGTGAACGGCATGATCGTGACGAAGGCGTAGAGCATCGCCTGCTGCATGGTCGCCGCGATCGACGAGACGAACAGGCCGATTCCCACCGCCGCCAGCAGGAACAGGATCAGCCCGACATAGAGTGTGGGGTAAGATCCGGCGAAGGGAATGCGGAACCAGAGCTGTGCGACCAGAAGCGCGCTGGTCGCCTGCACCGTGCCGATCATCATGGCGGGAATCGCCTTGCCGACCATGATCTCCACCGGGCGGAAGGGGGTGACTAGGAGCTGGTCGAAGGTGCCCTCTTCCCGCTCTCGCGCCACGGCCAAGGCCGACAGCATCAGGGTCGACATCAGTGTGAGGGTCCCGACCAGGGCCGGGATCAAGTTCCAGCGGGTTTCAAGGTTGGGGCTGTACCAGGCGCGCATAATAACCTGGATCGGGGGTTGCGGCAGGCCGTGGTCGCTTCGCCAATCGACGTTGAACGACTCGACCGCGCTGCCGACATAGCCCAGCGCGGCGTCGGCGGTGTTGGAGTTGCGGCCGTCGGCGATCACCTGCACGGCGGCCTGCTGGCCGGCCGACAGCTGGCGCTGGAAGTCGGGGTCGATCTGAATCGCGATGAGCGCTTTCTGGTTGTCGATCAGCGGCTTCATTTGTGCGGTCTGAGTCAGATTGGCGACGCGATGGAACAGGCCGGAGCCGTCGAGCTTCGCCAGCAGGGCCGAGGAGGCCGTAGTCAGGTCGCGGTCAAGCACCGCGTAGGGAACATTGTTCACGTCCAGCGTGGCGGCGTAGCCGAACAACAGGCACTGCAGCACTGGCTGAAGCAGCAACATGTTGCGGGTGCGGGCGTCTTGCAGGACCGCCAGAACTTCCTTGCGGATCAACGCGAAAATACGGCGAAGGGAGGCCAACATCCCATTCACCCGAGCGACTTGCGCGTCGCTCGGCGGGCGAGCGTCAACAGAACGATTGCAGCGCCGGCAAGGATGGCGGCGTTCAGCCAGATCACGCTCCAGACGTCGCCGACCAGGAACAGCGTCTGCAGCAGGCTGACAAAATAGCGGGCCGGCACCAGGTAGCTGATTGCCTGAACCGCCAGTGGAACGCTGCGCAGGTCATAAATGAAGCCCGAAAGCATAAGCGCCGGCATGAAGGTGACGACCAGCGTGACCTGGCTGGATAGAAACTGGCTTTTCAGGCTCGAGGAGATCAAAAGACCCATCGCGACCGAGACCAAGAGATAGACCATTCCCAGAAGGATGTAGGGGACCGTCTTTCCAAGCAGGATTTCGTCGGTTCGCACGGGCGTAACGAACAGAGCCTCGAACGTCCCGCGCTCCCACTCCCGAGCGACCACCATGGAAGTCATGAAGGCGCCGATTAAGGTGATGACCAGCACGATCAGACCGGGCACCAGGAAATAGCGGCTGTCGTTGGCGCTGTTGAACCAGAGCCGGCTTTCGACCACCGCCTGACCCCCGGCGCTGTTGTCGTTCTGGCCTTCGGCGGCGAGCCTCGCGCCCGACTGAGCGACCGCGGCCTCGGCGTAGGCCTCGACGATGCGGGCGGTGTTGCCGTCGATGCCGTTGACCAGAACCTGGACGGTAGCGTCGCCCTGCGCCGATCGGCGCGCGAAGTCCGCCGGCACCCGGACGATGCCTTCGACCGTGTTCGACAGCATCAGCTCCTGGGCCTCGGCCATCGACCTGGTCACGCGGGTCTCAAAATAAGAGGAGAGCTGAAAGCTGGCGGCGATCTCGCCGGCCTGGGAAGACGGATCCTCGAGCACCACGGCGATCGGAACATTCTTGACGTCGAGTGACAGGGCGTAGCCGAACAGCAGGATCAACATCAGCGGCAGGACGACGCCGATGGCGACGCTCGAGGGATCACGGACGACCTGCCGTAACTCCTTGCGGATCAGCGCCGCCACGCGCCTAGCCTTGGCGGCGAGGCGCGAGGACGGGTGGCCGATCATGCCGCTCGCTCCTGCGGCGCGTTGGCCCGCGCGGCCTCGATCACCGTGATGAAGGCGTCCTCCATCGTCGGCTGTGCATTGGCGGCCGTCACGCCCCGTGCGCGGATCTCAGAGGGCGAGCCTTGGGCGAGGATGCGGCCTGAATCGAGGATGGCGATCCGATCGCAATATTCAGCCTCGACCATGAAATGGGTGGTTACGATCACAGTCACGCCCTGTTGCGCCAAAGCGGTGATCCGCTGCCAAAACTCACGGCGCGCCAAGGGATCTGCCCCGCTGGTCGCTTCATCCAGGAATAGGATGTCCGGCTCGTGGAGCAGGGCGGCGGCCGTCGCCAGACGCTGCTTGTAGCCGCCCGGAAGCAGCCCGCTGAGCTGACCGGCGACGGGGCCGAGTTCGAACTGAGCCATCGCCCAGTCGATCCGCTGGCGACGCCTCAGGCCGTGCAGGCCGTAGGCGCTGGCGAAGAAATCAAGGTTCTCGGTGACCGAGAGCTGGGCGTAGAGCGAGAACTTCTGCGCCACATACCCGATCTTCTGGCGCACCGAGACGGGACTGCGCCGCAGGTCGGCGCCGCCGATCTTAAGATCCCCGCTGGTGGCGTTCAGCAGCCCGCAAAGCATGCGGAAGGTCGTGGTCTTGCCGGCGCCGTTAGGTCCCAGAAGTCCAAAGATCTCACCGCGCCGCACTTCGAAGCTGACGTGGTCGACGGCGACGAAGTCGCCGAAGCGTTTGAGCAGATCGTTGACCTGAACCACCGTGTCATTTCTGTCGCCGGCCGGCGGATGGTCGAGCTTCATGTCGGTGGCCAAGTTTCCGCTTCCCGCCCGATCAGCGGTTGGCTGCAGCAGCATCATGAATCCGTCTTCAAACCGCGCCGGCGTCGGCAGTGGGCGGAGCCCCGCAAGCGCGCCCGAGCCGCCCTTGCGGCGCACGACCCGGACAAGACCCGCTTCCGGCGAGGCGTCGACCACGCCTGGCTCGCCCAGCACGCGCGCCTGCAATTCGCGCGGGGCCTGATCCTCTGTGGGTTTGACTGTGAAGGCGCGGCCTTCCGCCAGCTCGATGACGTTCGATGGCGGCCCGTCGGACAGCACCTTGCCCCGATGCAGGACCACCACATGATCGCAGCGCGCGGCTTCGTCCAGATAGGAAGTGCTGAGCAGCACCGGCACACCCTCGTCGCGCACCAGGCCGTTGATGATGCCCCAGAGTTCGCGCCGCGAGAGGGGATCGACGCCGACGGTGGGCTCGTCCAGCAGGAGCAGATCGGGCGAACGCACCAGGGTGCAGGCGAGCCCGAGTTTTTGTTTCATGCCCCCTGACAGTTTGCCTGCCAGCCGTCGGGTGAAAGGACCAAGCGCAGTCATCTCCATTAGTTTTGGATATCGGCCCCGCCGATCAGCCGCTGAAACGCCGTGCAAGTCCGCATAGAGGTCGAGGTTCTCCTGAACGCTGAGGTCGTCGTAGAGACCGAACCGCTGGGGCATGTAGCCGATGCGGTCCTGGATCGCTTGCGGGTTGGCTTTGACGTCAACGCCAAGGACTGTCAGCTCTCCCTCATCGGCGCTCATCAGGCCGGCCATGAGCCGGATTAGGGTGGTCTTGCCGGCGCCGTCCGGTCCGACCAGCGCGGTCAAGGTTCCGCGCGCTGTTTCGAATGAGACATCGTCAAGGGCCCGGATGATCGTCTTGGCTTGGCCGCGAAAAAACTTGCGCAGGCCCCGTCCGATGATCACCGGGCCATTGGCGAGCGGGTCCGTCATCACCCGTGTCCCGCCGCATTCGCCGTGGCTGCGAGTGGCAGATGCACCGTCGTCGGCATGCCCTGGCGAAGATCGTCGTCGGGATCCTTTACGAACACACGGATCTCGTAGACCAGGCTGGTTCGCAGATCCGTCGTCTGAACCGTCTTCGGCGTGAACTCGGCCACAGGCGAAATGAAACCTACCCAGCCCTCGAAGCCGCGATTGGGGAAGGCGTCAGCGGTCACGACCGCCTTCATGCCGGGATGCACGTGTCCAAGGTCGGTTTCGGTGACGTAGGCGCGCACCCATTTCGGATCGTTGATTGCGAGCGAAAAGGCGGCCTTCTGGGGCGTGACGATCTCGCCCGGCTCGACCAACCGCGAGCGGACCACCCCATTCATGGGTGCGATCAGCTGGGCGTCGGCCAGCTCCAATTGAACCAGCGTGTACTGGGCGCGATAACCGTCGAGCAAAGCCTCGGCCTGGGCGATATCCTCCCAGCGCGGACCGACGAGTTGTAGGCGCAGGGCCTGTTTGTTGACCTCCAGTCGGGCGGCGGCGGACTCAGTGGCTTGTCTTGCATTGTCCAGATCTTGACGGCTGCCCGCGGCGCTTTGGCTCAGCGTCATCGCCCGATCGAAATTCGTGCGCGTAGCGTCGACGTCGGCTTGAGTCTGGGCGACATTGGCTCTGGCCTGGGCAATCTCTTCAGGCCGCGAGCCGGAATGTAATTTATCGACTGCCTGTAGTTGCGCTGCCACTTGAGCGGCCGCTTGGGCGGCCTGGGCGTTCAGCCGACCCGTATCGAGCCGCGCCAGCACCTGACCCGTGACGACCCGGTCGCCTTCATTAACCAGCACCGCCTCGATCCGCTCGGAATCGTTGAACGGCAGTTCCACCTCCCGAAGGTCAATGTTCCCGTAGAGAGTGATTTCGGTCGCCGCTTTGGGTTGAAAGACCATCCATAAGCCCAGAGCGACGACGGCTCCCAGCCCGATCACTGCCGCTGCGATGAAGAGAGTTCGTTTCATGGGCGCCTGTCGCTGATCAGCCGCGTGTGAATCGGATCAGGAATTTGACCCTGCCGACCACAGGCAACTCAATGCGTTGTCGCGCTGATCGGCATCCGGACCCGATACCGAATGACAACCGGGCCAGGGGTCAACGCGTTGGGCCGATTCACAAATCGGAATTTGCTGACGCGGCCTCTTCAAGCCGCTCCACGTCCCCGCGGCACAGAGAAAGCGGGCGGTCGCTACGGGCGACCGCCCACGAGCGAGAGCCAGTCTGGTCGGGGGAGAGAAGACCGGCGCTCGGCACAACCAGGAATCAGGCAAATCAGGCTCGAACGATAGGCTCGGAATCTACGCACTGTGGCGATTGCCCAGATGTCCCTGCCGCCAACGCGCAAATTTGTGACACAGTAAGATTTGGAGTCATTGTCGGCTGATCCAAAAGTCGACGTTCACATTGCAAAGGCGTGCGAATTCTGGAACAGCGCGCCGGAGATTGCGATACCTGAGGGCTGGATTGGAATATTTGGTCGTCCCATCGGCATGGCTTGCAAGTCGATCGTTCGTTGCTGCGGTGGTCCATGTCCTGATCGCCGTCGCCGTCACCGTTCACACACTGATCAACAAGCGCGACGTCCCCGCCGCCATCGGGTGGATCGGAATGGCGTGGCTCGCGCCTGTCGTCGGCGCGCTCCTGTATCTCGGCTTTGGGATTAGTCGCGTAAAGCGCCGCGCGCGGCGATTGAAGGGATCGCTTCGGAATGTCGATCCCCACAAGGCGAGTGGCGTGGCGCTCGCCGATCCGATCGAGCGTCTCAAGATTGCGATCACCAAGATCACCAGCCAGGGCATCTCGACCGGCAAGGTAGCCGCGGTGCTCGCCTGCGGAGACGAGGCCTACCCGCGAATGCTCGCCGCCATTGAGGGGGCGAAAGTGAGCATCGCTCTCTCCACTTACATCTTCCGCACCGACACCCTTGGACTGCAATTCGTCGACGCTTTGGCTAAGGCGCACCGCAGAGGCGTGGCGACTCGCGTTCTGATCGACGGTTTCGGCGGAGGTTTCGTGCGCTCTTCCGCCTATCGTCACCTGCGCAGACAGGGCGTTCCCGTCGCGCGCTTCCTCCATTCGACGCTGCCTTGGCAGATGCCGTTCCTGGACTTGCGTCTGCACAAGAAGAGCCTGATTGTCGACGGGGCCTCAGCTTTCGTCGGCGGTCTCAATATCGGCGCGGAGAACCTGCTCCAATCACAGCCGAAGGCGCCGGTCCGCGACTTGCACTTTCTCGTTCAGGGCGCGGTCGTGCGGCAAATCGCGCAACAATTCGAGGACGACTGGTCCTTCACGACGGGTGACGCCCAGACCGAGTCGAATCCCTCGCCCGACGCAGCCTCGGGCGAAAACAGCGCTGCACGCGCAATTGCGGCGGGTCCGGACCAAGAGGTCGATCAGTTGGTTCTGGTCCTGTTGTCGGCGATCAATTCGGCGCAGCAGTCGATCCGGATCGCGACGCCGTATTTTGTGCCCGAGGAGCAATTGGTGACCGCGCTGCAACTGGCGGCCTTACGCGGAGTGGACGTCCAGCTCGTTCTGCCGGCGGCGAACAATCATCGGCTCGTCGCCTGGGCGGTCAGAACGCATGTCAGGCCCTTGCTGCAATCCGGTTGCCGTCTCTGGCGCGCTCCGCCGCCATTCGACCATTCGAAGTTGATGACCATCGACGGCAAGTGGAGTCTCATCGGCAGCGCCAACTGGGACATGCGCAGCCTCAGGCTCAATTTCGAGCTGACGCTCGAGACCTACGATCCCGATTTCGCTAGCCGGTTGAGCGCGATCATTGACACACGCCGCACGCGGCCCATCACTTTGGCGGAAATCGACGGTCGCTGGTTCGTCGTCAAGCTTCGCGACGCTGCGGCGCGGTTGACGATGCCCTATATATGACAGAGTCCGAACTGAGGTCATGATGAAGGTTGCATCCTACAATATCCATAAGTGCAGGGGCGCGGACCGTAGCGTCAGGCCGGACCGGATCGTCGAGGTCATCGGCGAGATCGGCGCCGACGTCATCGCCCTTCAGGAGGTCGATCGTCGCTTCGGCCAGAAAGGCGGCCTGCTCGATCCAGACGCGATCTCGCGCCAAACGGGAATGCAACTCCTCATGCAATCCGACGCGCCGCATCGCCACGGCTGGCGCGGCAACGCCTTGCTCGTGCGCGGAGAGCCGCAGGCCTACCGTCGCTCGCGCCTCAAATTGCCCGGACTGGAGCCGCGCGGCGCGATCGTCGCCGAGATGGACCTCGGCGAGGGGGAGTTCCGCATCATCGCCGCTCATCTCGGGCTGTTTCGTCTCTCCCGCGTCGATCAGGCTGGCGCGCTCTTGGCGGCGTTCATGGACCTGCCGCCGATGCCGACCGTGCTGCTCGGCGACTTCAACGAGTGGCGCCGTCGCCGTCGTTCGTCGCTCGACGTACTCGAGCCGACCTTCGGCGCCGCTCCGTCGATCCTGAGTTTTCCCGCGCGGAGACCGATTTTCGCGCTGGATCGCATCCTCGGCTGGCCGAGCAGTCTGATCGACGATCTCGCCGTTCACGACACGCCGCTCGCCCGACAAGCCTCCGATCATCTTCCGTTGGTCGCGACGGCGAACATGGAATTGGCGAACTTACAGACGCCGCTCGCGGCTTGAGTCGAATGGTCGTCGAATGCCGCGCCGATCTGAGTGCGCGGCGCCGTCAAAGAGTTTGCGAGTCAAGAACGCTGCAATTCGCTTTCTGGCTATGGATTTGTGTCCAACTAGGCCCCTGCTGAGAGACTCGCCAATCACCTGGGGACACGCCTAAATCTTGCGTTCAATGAGGGCGCCTACGAGAAGCGAACTGGGACCCTATTGAAGCCGAGTGAAGCGGCTCCATACGCCGACCCCGCTTGAGCCGACATCGCCAGAGGCTTAGCGCGCCGATCGGCGCTCGGACCTCACGCCCGTTTGCGGTGGATCTAAACGCATCTGGAGCCGCTTAGCGACTCCGCACGCAAACACTTTCCCGCACCGAAGCAGGTGGCCATCCGAGAGCTGCCGGCTAAGTAGATTCCGATTCTATCGCGTCGAGGCGCGACGATTCAGATTGTCCAGCCTGCGGCAATACCGAGCGATCCAGGCAACGGGGTTTGCTTGAGCCCTCGCGGTTCGCTCCGCATTCGCCATCAGAAAGGGTGGATGACATGTTGAGCAAACTCGCCGTCGCCGCCGCTGCGGCCATCGTCGCCAGCGCCAGTCTCGCCGTCAATTTCGCCGCTGCGGAAACCGTCCGTCCGGCCGGCGGCGGTGGGGGAGGCTCAGGGCATTCCGCGTCGCACGCTTTCGGCGGGCGTGGTTTCGCTGGGCCACGCTCCTTCCGTTCAGGCGGCTTTGCCGGCCGCTTCGGCGCCGGGCGGTTCGCGCTCGGGCGCTCCTTCGGCGGCGCCCTGCTGGGACATCCGACGGCGCGAGTCGCCGCATTCAGCCGCCCCGGCGCGGGAACGCCCTTCGCCGCGGGGCAGCCTTATCACCATGGCGCGTATGGTTGGCAAGGCTACCATCGCGGCTATGTCGGCTGGGGCGGGCCGGTGTTCTGGCCTTACGCCTATGACGACGAGTTCGATTACGCGTTCTCGCCCTATGGACCCTACAATGGCCTGTTCTGGTCCTACGGCTACGACGACCTGTTCGCCGGCATCCTGCTGCCTTACGCCTACGCTCTCCTCGAAGGCGGCTACGCCCCGGCGCGATCCCAATCGGCGCCGGCCCCGCAGTCCGGCGCGGCGCCGTCCGCCGGCGCGCCTCCGCTGCAATCGACGTCGCAATTGTGCGGCTCGGCCCAATCGCTCGCCGGCGGCGCGGCGATCGACCCGATCGCCAAGGCGGTCCAGCCCAATGCGGACCAGAGCGCCAAGCTCGAGGCGCTCAAGAGCGCCGAAGCCGACGCCGGAAAGACGCTCGCCGCTTCCTGCGCCGCCGTGACGCCGACGACGGCGGTCGGACGGCTCGACGCCGTGCAGACGCGGCTGCAAGCGATGATCACCGCTGCCGCGGCCGTCGGCGGCCCGCTCGACGACTTCTACGCTTCCTTGACCGACGAGCAGAAGGCCGCTTTCAACGCGCTCGGCCAGAACGGAACGCCGGCGGATACCGCCGCCGGGGCGGATTTCGCGCAATTGTGCGGCCCGCAGAACGCCGTCCCGGTCATCGCCGTCGACAAGATCGACAGCGCCGTGCACCCTAACGCCGCGCAGCGCACTTCGCTCGCCGCGCTGACCGCCGCCGCGGGGAAGGCCGACGACGCGATCCTCGCGTCCTGCCCGAAGCAGGCGCCGCTGACGCCGGACGGGCGGCTCGACGCGGTCAAGGCGCGGCTGCAGGCGATGTCGAGCGGCGTCGATTTCGTCAAGCCGCCGCTGCAGGACTTCTACGCTTCGCTGAGCGACGCGCAAAAAGTCAGCTTCGACACGCTGACTC
The DNA here is from genome assembly GCF_049514155.1 of Roseiarcus sp. Taxonomy (GTDB): domain Bacteria; phylum Pseudomonadota; class Alphaproteobacteria; order Rhizobiales; family Beijerinckiaceae; genus Roseiarcus. The sequence continues at coordinate 21,169 of NZ_JBEKVH010000065.1, forward strand.
AGCCGCCGGCGCCGAGCGAGCAGAGCGCCAAGACGCCGGGCGCGTAGGCGCGCGCGCCGCGTCGACCGTCGTCGCGGCGCGATATCGCAGTGAATCTGACTCACGTTCTGGCGCCGGCGCGCCAGCCTTCTCTTCTGCTCCGGCCGCCATCCGCCACGAAGAAGAACAAGCTGTGTCGCGCTCGATCTTTGGAGGTCTCGACTGGGGGCCCCGCGCAATCGAAATGTCGAAGCAGAGGATTCGTTTCTAGGTGGGGTCGAGGCAACCTCGACGCTAAGCGGCCTACGCGATCATGACGGCGCTTGCGTTCACGTCGGTGGGGCGCTGCTCGTCTTTAGGCCCCAAGGGCGCTTTGTCTGCCGCCCCGTCCAATTTTGACGTGGTTGGAAATGACGAGAATCCCCTCACTTGCTTGCGCCAGCTTCTCCCATTCGTCGGCAAGGCTCGTCCAATCGGCAGCGTTACTGCCGCGGTCCGTGGCCTTTTGAGCGCACGCTTTCGATGATCTGCGATACTGGGCGGCTCGGGCATCCTGCATGCTCTCACCTCCTGCATTGCGCTAAGCATATCCCGAGACGGATGCGCTGCGCAGCGTTTGTCAGTTCGCGTCGCCTTTTCGACCCGAGACGCTACTCGGGTGGGACGCTGAGGCGGATCGGCGCGCGGCTGAACACGTTCTTGTCCCTAGCGAATTGGCCGCCCATGGCGCCGAATAAGTAGAATCCGATCCTTTCGTGCGAGCACGGTCTGCCGCATTCCTAATTGCATCGAGCGTCTGTCTCTTTGTTCCCCAAGCAGACCGGCGCTTGCCGACTGGCGGTCGGAGCGGCCCCCAAATCCAATCCGATCGCCCGCTTTTCTTTTCTCGTTCAACAGATTGGCCGCCACGCCGAAAGGCGCTGGCGGGATCGCTTCGGCTTCTTCGAGTCTTCCGGGCCGTCGGAGGCCGCCGTGCCGAACCGGAATTCGCCCTTGTCCGCCTTTCTCTTGCTCCTGCTTGCTCTTGCTTCTGCTTGGCGGTCTGGGGGGCGGCGGCGTCCTCCCCAATTTGGGGCCACGGCATGGATATGGCCACGGCGTCGTCGGTGTCGTCGGCGTCATCCTGATCGTCGTCTGTGTCCGCGAGTTCATAGGCCGCCTTTGGCCTCACTCGCCGGGATCGCGCACGCCATTCTCACGCTGTGCTCTAACCGCAGCGAGATTTCGCCGATGTGCTCGCCATCGAATCACATCGTGTAAATTCCCTGCGCGAGGGCGTGGCCTGACAATCGAGTGTGGCTTCCGGCCATCACAGATTCATTCGCGGGCGCTGCGTCAGCGTTGCGCGTTCCCGTGATCGCGCCGGTCGCGAATGTTTCCCTTCGACATAGGGCAGGGCCGCAGCGTCGCCGCGGCGGGCGGTCCGAACTCGGCGTACGGCCCGGCGTCATTTCATCCAAGCGATTGAGACTGACGACATAGGCGACGGGGCCTCGTGGGTAGATTCCGACTCTCGCCGAGAATACGCCGCAATGCGAGCCTCTCACGGTTGCAGCGGTCCTTGCCCACGGCTCAACGACGGAGAGCCAAAATGTCGACGATCTACTTCGTTCACGCGGCTACGAGCGCGGGCATTCCGTTGGTGAAAGCTTCCCGCGCGACGATAGACGAGGCGCTCAGGGAAGCTGAGTTTGAACTCAGTGGCGGAGCTGCATTCGCCTGGATTGTCGATGGAGACGGCCATCTGATTTTGCCGACGGACCAAGTCAAGGCCCGCCTAGATCGATCGGCCAACGCGCGGCATGGTTTCGCTCGCTGATCGGATCGCGACTGCGGCGCCCGGCCGACGCCGGTCGGCAGGGTCGCCTTCGATCGCAGGCCAGTGAATTGACACACAGGCCGGTGCGCGCCGATCGCTCACATACGAATGGAACCCCCTCATGCCGACGCTGACAATCACACCCGATAGGGCCTTCGCGATCCTCATCAAGGCTCGAGAATTCGACTCGAAAGTCACCGAGACAGACCCTGACAGTGGCTCCAACCCGAGCGATGACAACAGCGTCGACGCGCTTGAATTTGGCCCCTCCGACGACACCCACCATGAACTCGACTCAGCGATCCATGATCTCAATGATGACGAACAGCGCGACCTCATCGCACTGATCCTGCTAGGACGCGGTGACTTCAACTTGGGCGAATGGACCAAGGCGCGGCAAGCGGCGGCCGATATTGGTCGGGAACGAACCGCGCGCTACATCAGCGAAATCCCATTGGTCAGCGACTACCTCCAGGACGGTCTGTCCCAATTCGACCAATCGATCGAAGACTATCTGGTCCAACATTGAGACACTAACGGGTGATCTGTGGTTCGCAAATTCTGGCCTCTTGGCGACCCACAACCGGAGCGGCAGTCAGTGACGGGTTCTGGCGCCGATCGATGTTACGAAATCGACATATGCGTGCTCATCGGTCTATCCAGGCCTGCATCGCAGCCGGACTCGGTCTCTCCGCTGACCGTTGGAACTTGTCCTCGCAATGCGCAAATTCGGCTGAGTACTTTCCGACCCTTTCTTGTTCGGCCGCGAGAGCGCGGAACATCGGCCACTGGCGATGTTTCAGCCTACTCAGGCCGCGGTTGATTTGATCCTGGTCGGCGACGGTCAGCCAAACGCGCCGTCGCTTTCCATCAGGTTGCCACATCGCCGCAACTCCGGAGAAGATCATGTCTAAAGACAGCGAACTCAAGAAAGTCGTTCTCGACGAATTGAGCTGGGAACCCAGTGTGGACGCGGCCCATATCGGCGTAACGGCAAAAGACGGCGTCATCACTCTCACCGGTCACGTCGACAACTACAGCAGCAAGGCCGGCGCTGAGAAAGCCGCAAGCCGGGTTAGGGGCGTCAAAGCGGTGGCCGAGGAAATCGAGGTCAAGTTGCCCTACGACGTGAAGCGCAGCGATGAGGATATCGCGGCGGCGGCGATTGATCGTCTCGGCTGGAACTCGTCGATTCCCGACGGCGCCATTCAAGTGAAAGTCGAGAAGGGCTGGGTCACCTTGTCCGGCACAGTCGACTGGCACTTCGAGAAAGAGGCCGCTGAGCGGGACATTCGGACGCTTTCGGGCGTCGTTGGCGTTTCCAATCAGGTCCTGGTGAAACCGACAGTCAGCGCCTCAAGCGTGAAGGACAACATCGAGCAGGCTCTGCGCCGGTCGTGGTACTACGACGCAGACACAATTCGGGTTGACGCCCTTGGCGGCAAGATCAAACTGACCGGAAACGTCACGACTTGGAACGCCCGACGACTAGCGGGTATGACCGCTTGGTCGGCCCCTGGCGCGATCTCGGTCGACAACGCCATCAACGTCAGCAACTGACCACGAGTCCCGCCGGCCTGAGACTCGGGCCGGCAGGCACTCTGCAGAACGCCAGACCTCAGACAATCTTGAAAACGCCGATTGCCAGGTACTCGCAGCTCGCCAACGCGCTGGCGCTGGCCGGCGCGTTTCTCGTCGCCGGATTTCTCGTGACGCGGATCGCCTTCGACAAGAACCCCGTTGCGCGGTTCCTCGCGCAACTCGCCTCTTTCGCCGGCTTCACGATCATGTTGTTCGCCGCCGGGGCCTTGCCGTCCGAGGCAACGCCAAAAGGCGATCCAAACTTCGAGTACCTGGCAATTAGCGTCTTCAAGATTGTCTGGTGGCTTGCGGCGGCGTGGCTGTCTGCTGGGTTCTTCTGTGCGGTTCTGGTCTTCAAAGGGCAGCCTCGCGGAACGCGATTCCCGGGGGACCTCGTCGTCGGGGCCGTCTATGTCACCGCCGTTCTCGCCATAGTGGCCGACGTCTTTGATATGCCTGTTGGCGGCCTCCGGCGTTATCGCCATTGTGCTCGGCCTCGTGCTTCAGAACCCTTGGGCGGCGTCTTTTCAGGCGTCGTGCTCAATCTCGCCAAGCCTTATCGTCCCGGCGCCGACAGAGGCGCCTATCGCGCTGTCGGCAAGCGAGCGTGGAAGCAAAGGAGAATTCCGTGCAGGCGATGGTGCTGAACAGACCCAGGACTCCCCTCGAATGGACCGATCTGCCTGACAGGCAGCCCGGGCAGGGGCAGATCCGCGTCAAGGTGGTCGCGTGTGGCGTCTGCCGGACGGACTTGCATGTTGTCGATGGCGAACTTCCAGACCCGCGTGCGCCGATCATCCCGGGTCACGAGATCGTCGGCCGGATCGATGCGATCGGAGCCGACGTGGAAGGGCTGTCAATGGGCGAGCGCGTCGGCGTCCCGTGGCTCGGCCACACTTGCGGTGTCTGTCCCTATTGCCGCATGCAACGGGAAAACCTGTGCGACCATCCGGTCTTCACCGGATATACCCGTGATGGGGGCTTCGCCACGGCGACGATCGCCGATGCGCGCTTCGCTTTTCCACTCGGCGAAGTCGGCAGCGACGTGTCGCTTGCTCCGTTGTTGTGCGCCGGGCTGATCGGCTGGCGGTCGCTGGCAATCGCCGGCGACGGCAAGAATCTCGGTCTCTACGGCTTCGGCGCCGCCGCTCACATCATAGCCCAAGTCGCGCGGTGGCAGGGGCGATCGGTGTTTGCCTTTACGCGCCCCGGAGACGCCGCCACGCAGGCCTTCGCCCGAACGCTCGGGGCCGCCTGGGCGGGAGATTCGGACGAAACGCCGCCGGAGCAACTCGACGCCGCGATCATCTTTGCGACAGTCGGGGAGCTCGTCCCGCGGGCGCTGAAGGCTATTCGCAAGGGCGGGCGCGTCGTTTGCGCCGGAATCCATATGAGCGACATCCCGAGCTTCCCCTATGCGCTGCTTTGGGAAGAGCGTCAGCTTGTGTCAGTGGCCAATCTCACTCGGCAGGACGGCATCGACTTCTTGCGCCAGGCGCCGAAGATGGGCATCATCACGCACACGACGACCTATCCGCTCAGGAACGCCAACGTGGCCCTGGCCGATCTCCGCGCCGGTCGCTTCGACGGCGCCGCCGTTCTCGTGCCCTGAAGGCCTTTCTGCATTCGATCATTTGACGCGTCGATTGCTGAGAGCGAGACCGTAGCTTCTGACGCGTCTCTGCCGGCATAGGTAGTTTCCGGCCCTCCGCAATCCGACGGCGCTATGCGAGCTTGTTCGTGTTCGCCGACGCACATTGTCGTTGGCGGCAGACTCCCCATGGGGAACGATAATGGCGATGAGCTTTTCCGTGACTACGTTGACGGCTCCGAGGACTGCACTCAAGGAGACTCGCTACAGCTCGATTGAAGACGCGCTCATTGGCGCCACTTTCATGCTGGGCGGCGGGGCGGTGTCGGTTTGGATCGTCGATCGCGTCGCCCAGACGGGTTGGATTGCGAGTACGCAGCCGAGCTTGAAATTGAATGGAAAGCGGGCGTCGCCGGCGCCATTCGCCTCCAATCGGCATCTCGCTTCAGCAGGTCTGATTTGAACATGCGAGCAGCAAACAAAGTAATCGGGTCGAACTTCTCGCGTCATTGGATGTGGTCAGAAGCAATTGAAATGCTGGATCGGGCGGAACGCTTGCATCGAGAGATGTTTCGTCCAGCCCGAGCCGGCTCCCGCGTTCCCACTTGGGAGCCTCCGGTCGATGTGATGGAAACCGAGAGAGCGGTGATTGTGGTGGTCGCTTTGCCTGGGGTCGAGCCCGGCAGAATCGATGTCTCACTCGATCGCGACGTTCTAAGTCTCTCGGGAACTCGATCGTTTCCGAGAGAACTTGATGCGGCGCGGATTCATCGTCTCGAACTTCCGCAGGGTCGATTCGAACGTCATGTGTCGCTTCCGCCGGGCCCATACGCCGCGGTCCGCAGCTCGGCGGCCGACGGCTGTCTCACCATAGTATTGGAAAAATTGGGGGCGCTCGGTGACTGAGAGTCAGCTTGAAGGGCCGCTCGACGACATCGCGCCGGCAACGTCCGAGGACGCGTCCTCCACACCGCAGGATGCGCTTATCATCGTACCGGTGCGCAACGCGGTCTTGTTCCCCGGAACCCTGCTCCCCATCACGATTGAGCAGTCGCTTTCCGTGAGGGCCGCGCAACAGGCGATGCGCGAGCAGCGGCAAATCGGCGTTCTCATGCAGAAGAGCGCCGAAATCGACGAGCCACTGGCTACCGAGATGCGCGGTGTCGGCACCATCGCCAATATCGCGCGGTACGTCACGACTCCCGATGGAGCGCATCATCTCGTGATCCAAGGCGTGCAGCGATTCGAGATTGTCGAGTTCCTGGAAGGGCGCCCGTTTCTCGTGGCGCGGGTTCGACCGATTTTGGAGTCGGAGCCTGCTCAGGCCTCAACCGAAATCGAAGCGCGTTTCATCTTCTTGAAGGGGCAGGCGTTGGAGGCCTTGCAACTGCTGCCGCAAGCGCCTCCCGAAATGATCGTGGCCATCCAGTCGGTGGAGTCGCCTGGCCAGCTTGCCGACATGGTCGCCAGTTACATGGACGCGACCTCCGAGGAGAAGCAGGAGATTCTCGAAGCTGTCGAAATTGGCCCCCGTCTGGACCTAGTTTCGCGGATACTGGCGCATCGCGTCGAAGTCATGCGAGTAACCCAAGCCATCGGCCGAGAGACGAAAGCGTCCCTCGACGCTCGCAGTCGTGAAATACTGCTGCGCGAACAGATGGCGGCGATTCAGCGCCAACTCGGCGAGGGCGACGAAGGCAAGACCAGCGACATGGCGGAACTCGGTCTTGCGATCACCAAGGCCGCGATGCCCAAAGACGTCGAGGATCAAGCGCGCAAGGAATTGCGTCGACTGGAGCGCATGCCGGAATCAGCCGCCGAGTACGGCATGGTTCGGGGCTATCTCGACTGGCTGATCGAATTGCCGTGGGGGCTTCCTGAGGAGGCCACGATCGACATCGCCGTGGCGCGCCGCATCCTTGATGAGGACCATTTTGGACTTGAGAAGATCAAGTTGCGAATCGTCGAATATCTCGCGGTTCGTAAGCTGGCGCCGAACGGGAAGTCGCCGATCCTCTGCTTTGTCGGGCCGCCCGGCGTGGGCAAGACATCCTTGGGCAAGTCGATTGCTCGGGCGATGAATCTGAGATTTGTCCGCGTCAGCTTGGGCGGCATTCACGATGAGGCGGAAATCCGGGGGCACAGGCGCACGTACATTGGCGCCTTGCCGGGCGACATCATTCAGGGAATTCGCAAAGCGGGCGCCAGAAACTGCGTCATGATGTTGGATGAAATCGACAAGCTGGGCGCCGGGCCGCACGGCGATCCCGCTTCAGGTCTCCTCGAAGTGCTCGACCCCGAACAGAACAACAGCTTTCGCGATAACTACCTGGCCGTGCCGTTTGATCTTAGCCGCGTGACGTTCATCGCGACGGCGAACATGCTCGATACGATTCCAGGCGCGCTTCGTGATCGCATGGAGGTTATCCGCCTCGCCGGTTATACAGCGTCGGAGAAATTTGAAATCGCGCGTCGCTACCTGGTCGTGCGTCAAATGGAGGCAAATGGCGTGCTCGTAGGCCAAGTCGCGATTACGGACGAGGCGTTAGGCGACATCATCGCCCACTACACGCGGGAGGCGGGCGTTCGAAATCTCGAACGCGAGATCGGCAAGGCGCTACGCCATGCGGCGGTTCGGATCGCGGAAGGGGAAGTCGGCGCAATCACGATCGGCGTCAAGGATCTTGCCGTCGTCCTTGGGGCGCCGATCTTCGAGGATGAGGTGGCGTTGCGCACCAGCCTGCCTGGGGTCGCCACTGGGCTCGCCTGGACGCCGTTCGGCGGCGATATCTTGTTTATCGAGGCGACCGGCAACCCCGGCGCCGGAGGGTTTATCCTCACCGGCCAACTCGGGGAAGTGATGCGGGAAAGCGCCCAGGCAGCGCTAAGTGTTGTCAAGAACCGCGCGAGTTCGCTGGGCATCGACCCCGTTCGATTTGCGAAGCTCGATATCCATATTCACGTGCCTGCCGGCGCGACGCCAAAGGACGGCCCAAGCGCCGGCGTCGCTATGTTTATGGCTTTAGCGTCCCTGTTGACCGGCAGGAACGTCCGGAACGACACGGCCATGACGGGCGAGATAAGTCTGCGCGGCCTCGTGCTTCCGGTCGGCGGCGTGAAGGAGAAAGTCATCGCTGCGCAGCGCGCCGGCATCAAGCGCGTCATGCTGCCGGCGCGGAACCGTCGCGATCTCGAGGACATTCCTGGGGAGACGCGTCGGCAATTGGAGTTCGTTTGGCTGGAGCATGTTGAGGATGCGGTCGCCGCCGGACTCGAGAGTGCGCAGGAGCCGTTGGCCTATACACCGCCAAATTCGGCAGCTCATCTGGCTGAGTTGATCGCGTAGCCGCTCCATTATTCCTGTAGAAATTCCAGTTCCGGCGTCTGCTTGCCGGCGGGTCATTCGAGAGCGGCGATCCGAGCTTCATACGGTTGGAGTGTTGATCGGCCTCGAATTTTGATCCGTTCAAACCGTTAGTGGTCAAAAGTTTACGACGCCGATCGGCGTCGGGATCCTGCGCCGAACGACAGTCATCCTCGATCACGCAGGCGAATACTTCGCGGGAGGCTAGCAAACTACAGGCCCTCTCGAAGGCCAGTTCCTCGGTCTCGAAACCTTCCTTTCGCACTTCGGCGTGATTTTCGGGATGGAGTTTGGCGACGAAATGAAACATCGCTTGGTCCCCCGCCTCGGCAAGGGTGGTGCAAGGATAACATTATCTTTGCACGGTGTCCGCTGTTCGTATGAGATCGGACGGCCGCTTCACCGCACCTCGCAATGAGTCGCTGTGCGCTTCTCCTGGTCGTTGGCCGTTTGTGCAGGCGCAATACAATCTTGCGCGCGTGTCAAGCGGGCGCTGCGCACCTCAATTTTGCCCCCTGGTGCGGGGAGAAATTAACTCAACTAAACCAACCAGTTAGATACAAATGGTGCGGTCAAGAGGACTCGAACCTCCACCCCGGTTAAAGGACTAGCACCTCAAGCTAGCGCGTCTACCAGTTCCGCCATGACCGCTGACGCGTCGCGCGGACGGCGCGAAGCGAGGCGGGTCGTCTAACAAATCGCCCCCGCCGTGACAAGCGCGATGGCGCCGCGGCGTCGCTTCGGGGAAAAAGGGCTGCGCCGGTCCTCCTCATCGTGAGGAGCGCCGCCTCGGCGGCGCGTCTCGAGCGACAAGGAGGGCCAGCGTTTCGCGCTCGTGGCTCGGCGGCGACGTCCTCGCCCCTTCGCGTTGCTCAGGGCGGGCTGTTCGAGGCGCCTAGCGCGGAGGCTCCCCACGGTGAGGACGTTTCGGCGAAACCGCGACTTGGACTTCTTACCCCCGTCTGAGCCGCCAGCTCCGGACTTCGAACGGACTCAGCCAGCCTTCGGCTTGGGGCGAGGCCGGCTGTTCGAGCAGATCGACCGGGCCGGCGTCGCGCCAGCCTTGGGGCAGGCGCAGGGCGAAATGGCCGCGGGCGCCGGCGGGCTCGTAGACGCGCAAGATCAGGCCGTCGCCGTCCTCGGCGATTTTCAGCGCGCCCAAGCCCGCGGCGAGGCCGTCGCAGCCGAGCGGCGCCGCCGTTCCGGGCGCGAGGCCGCCGGCGAGGCCGACGAGCAGCGGCTGGTTGAGATCCTCCGCCTCTTCGCGCACGCCGCCCTCATGCCACGTCCCGGCGTGCGGCATCAGCGCGTAGGCGAAGCGCTGCTCGCCCTCGTCGGCGAGCGGGTCGGGCAACACCGGCGAACGGACGAGGCTCAAGCCCAGCACGTTGTCGCGCGCGCTGTGGCCGTACTTCGCGTCATTGAGCAGCGCCAGGCCGAAGCCCGGTTCGGCGAGATCGGCGAAGCGGTGGCCGGCGACTTCGAACTGCGCTTCGTCCCACGAGGTGTTGCGGTGGGTCGGCCGCGTCACCACGCCGAACGCGCATTCGAACGCGGCGCGCTCGGCGCGCACGTGGACCGGCGTCAGGCTGCGCAGCAGCACGCGCCGGTCGCGCCAGTCGATGAAGGTGTCGATGTCGAGCCGGCGGCCATTGGCGGCGAGCGCATAGGTCTGGACGATGCGCGACGACCGCCAACTGCGCTCGACGCGCAAGGCGACGCGATGCGGGTTGTCTTCGAGGATGGCGATCGAATCGAGCCTGCGCCATTCCTCGCCGCGCGCGGAATAATCCTCTTCGACGTCCCACGCGTCCCAGGCGCGCGGCTTATCCTGCGGATAGAGCCAGAGCTGGTTGCCGCGCCCGGCGAGCGCCTCGCGTTGCGTGGGCTTGTGGACCAGGCTGGCGATCGTCCCGTCGTCGCCGATCTCGACCCTGAGCGTCGCGTTTTCGAGCCGGCGGTTGTCGATCGACAAGCCCGCGGGCGGCTTCAGCGCCGCGCGGCTGACGATTGTGATCGCGAGCGGCGGAAGGATCGCGTCGGCGGCGACGAAGGCGCCGTCGTCGAGCGTCAGCCGCAGCGGCCGCGCCGACAGCGACGGATTGACGACAATGAGCGCGTCGTCGAGCGCACCCTTCGGCAGCTTGTCGGCGATCGCTTCGAGCGCACGCTGCTGTTCGGCGCGCCCGGCGGCGACGACCGCGTCGAGTTCGGCCTCGGCGTCCTGATAGACTTCGCGCACCCCTGAGCCGGGCAAGATGTCGTGGAACTGGTTCTTGAGCAGAACCCGCCAGTGCGGCTCGAGGCTCTCCGGCGCCGGCGCGCCGAGGAGATGGGCGAGCGAAGCGGCGGTCTCGGCGGCGATCAGCGCCGCCTCGGCGCGGCGATGGCGGCGCTTGACGCCGCTCTGGGTCGTTAGCGTCGCACGGTGCAGTTCGAGATAGATCTCGCCGCGCCAGGTCGGCGTCGCATCGGTCGCGGCGGCGCTTTCGTGGGCGCGGGCGAAGAAGTCGTCGACCCGCGCCCAGCGCGCGCGTGGCAGCGCCGGCAGTTCGCGCATCAGCCGCTCGTTGTCGATTCCTTGCGGCGTCGGGCCGCCGCCGCCGTCGCCGTAGCCGATCGCCAGCAGCGTCTCGGGATGGCGCGCCTTGGCGCGGAAATTGGCCCAGGTCGGCGCGACGCAGCCCGGCCGCGCTTCGCCGTTGTAGCCGCCGATCGGATTGTCGAACGTGTGGGCGAGCACGCGACTGCCGTCGAGCCCTTCCCACCAGAACAGGTCGTGCGGAAATGTGTTGGTCTCCGACCAAGTGACCTTGATGGTGAGGAAGGAATCGATGCCGCCCTGACGCAGCAATTGCGGCAGCGCCGGCGAGAAGCCGAAGCAGTCGGGCAGCCAGCAGACGCGATGCTTGTGACCAAAGACGCGCTCGAAATAGCGTTGGCCGTAGAGAATCTGCCGCGCCAGGCTTTCGCCGCACGGCATGTTGGTGTCGGGCTCGACCCATAGGCCGCCGATCGGCTCCCACTGGCCGGCGGCGACGCGCGCTTTGATTGCGGCGAAGAGTTGCGGATCGTCTTGCTCGACCTGCGCATAGAAATGCGCGCTCGACTGGTTGAAGCGGAATTCGGGCGCGGCCTGCATCAGCGCCAGCGCGGTCGAGAAACTGCGCCTGAGCTTGCGCCGCGTCTCTTCGTAGGGCCACAGCCAGGCGAGGTCGATATGGGCGTGGCCGGTCATCGCCACCTCGCCCTGCGGCGGAAAGCGGCGGCGAAGCTCGGCGAGCCGGGCGCGCA